>JANNJX010000714.1:0-11334 GCA_031396005.1 Burkholderiales bacterium | reverse complement strand
AGCACGGCGCCCGGTGCGCCGATCGCGGCCGTGGCGCGAAGCGACGCCCGCATCGCGCTGTTTCTCGCCGATCAGGACGGTGGCATCTTGAGTGCGTCGGGCACGGCCACGGGCACGTTCGGGCCGTGGCTGCCGGTGTCGCAAGGCAGCACCACGCCGGGCGGCGCGATCACCGCGTCGGCGATCAACGAGGACGACATCGCGCTCTTCATCGCCGATCGCAACGGCGGCATCTACGCCAACCAGGGCAGCCCCGAGCGCGGCTGGGACGTGTGGGCGCTGGTGTCGCAGGGCCGCACCACGCCCGGCGGCCACGTCGCCGCGGCGGTGGTGCGCAAGGCGTTGGTCGAAGCGTCGCCACCATCCGTCACGCGCGACGACCGCGCGTCGCTCTTCATCGCCGACCCGAACGGCGGTATCTACACCAGCCGCGACGGCGCTGTCGTCGTGGCCGGTATCGATCGCCGCCTGACCCGCCTGCTCGTCGGCGACGACTTCCGGCTGTTGTCGGTCGGCGGCGATCGGCAGAACCTGACGATCGACTACCTGGTGGGCGAGCAGCTGCCGCCGTTCCCCGAAGCGGCGCAGCCGCCGCTCGATCCGGGCCCGCTCGCCAACATCCGCCACATCGTCGTGCTGATGATGGAGAACCGATCGTTCGACCACATGCTCGGCTATCTCGCCACGCACGGCGGTCGCGCCGACATCGACGGCCTCGGGACGGTGGTGAAGAACGAGCACGCCGGCAAGACGTTCGAGCCGTTCGCGCTGGCGAAGACGCGCTTTCCGGTGAGCCCGAGGCATGACTTCGAGGGCGTCGCGCAGCAGATTCACGAGCAGCACGTTCCCGGCGCGGCCGACAAGCTGGCGTGCGCGATGGACGGTTTCGTCGCCGGCTTCGCCGAACGGGCGGCGCGCGCGGCGCGCAACGTGGTCATCGCGCCCGGTGACGTGATGGGCTACTACCAGGCGGCGCAGGTGCCGGTCTACGACGCGCTGGCGCGCGAGTTCGTCGTCTGCAACCGCTGGTTCTGCTCGCACCCAGGAGGCACGTTCCCGAACCGGTTCTACGCGACCACCGGGCGGCTCAACCGCGAAGGCGACGGGCGGCCGCAACTCGACAATCCATCGGTCTCGCCGATCTTCACCAGAACCATCTTCGACCACCTGAGCGAGCAGGGCGTGTCGTGGCGCTACTACGAGCACGGCTACTGCTTCCTGCGCCTGTTCGAACGCTACATGTTCGACGACACGAACGTGGTGCAAATCGACGACGAGGCCAACGGCTTCTTCGCCACCGCGCGTGCGGGCACCTTGCCGTCGGTCACGTTCATCGACCCCGACTTCATCGAGGTGCCGCCGGGCGCCGACGACCACGCGCCGGCGGACATCGCGTCGGGGCAGCATCTGATCGGCCGGATCGTCAACGCGCTGATGAGCGGGCGGGGGTGGAACGAGACGCTGCTGCTCGTCACCTACGACGAGCACGGCGGCTTCTACGACCACGTGGCGCCGCCGCTCGGCGCTGCGGTCAGCGGCATCGGACGTCTGGGCGTGCGTGTGCCGGCGATCGTCGTCTCGCCGTGGGTCGAACGCGGCTTCGCGAGCGACGAGGTCTTCGACCACACGTCGATCATCAAGACCATCAGCCGGCGCTTTCTGTCCGCCAGACCGCCCGACATGGGGGCGCGCGTGACGCAGGCGAAGGATCTGTCGGTGCTGATGCGCGCGTCGCGGCGCGAGGACACGCCCTCGATTCCGTCGCCGCCGGCGCCGGCCTTCGTCGAGCCGTCGACCTGGACGCGGTGGGACAGCGTGTCGCAGGGCAACTCGACGCCGGGCACGCGTATCGGCGCGGTGCCGGTGGGGCCGCGAACCTTGGCGCTCGTCGTCGCCGACCGCGCAGGCGGTATCTTCGCCGCCGAGGGCAACCCCGACGACGGCTGGAGCGGCTGGCACACGGTGTCGGAAGGCAGCACCACGTCCGGCGGGTACGTCACCGCGGTGCCGCTAGGCGGCGGAGCTGGCGCTCGACTGGTCGATGGCCGGGTAGCGATCGCACTGGCCGACAAGGCGGGCGGCGTCTACGTTGCCGAAGGAAGCCCGGCGCGAGGCTGGAGCGCGTGGCGCAACGTCTCGCAGGGTGCCACCGTGCCGGGCGCGCCGGTGAGCGCCGTCGTGGGCTCGAACGGTCGCATGACGCTGCTGCTCGCCGATCCGGCCGGTGGCGTTTACGCCGCGAGCGCGAAGGCCGACGGCAGCTTCGGGCCGTGGGGCAGCGTGTCGCAAGGCGCGACCGTGCCGGGCGGGCACGTCAACGCGGTGGCGGTGGGCGAGCGCATCGCCCTGTTCATCGCCGACAAGGCCGGCGGCGTGTACGCGGCCTCGGGCAGCGTCGAGGCGGGATGGAGCGCGTGGCGCAGCGTGTCGGAAGGCTCCTCGACGCCAGGCGCGCCGATCGCGGCGGTGGCGCGAAGCGGTGGCCGCATCACGCTCTTTCTGGCCGATTCGGGCGGCGCGATCTACTGCGCCACGGGCACCGCCGAGGGCGCGTTCGGGCCGTGGTCGGGCGTCTCGGAAGGCAGCACCATCCCGGGCGGTGCAATCGGCGCGGCGGTCGTGGGCGAGGATCGCATCGCGCTGTTCGTCGCCGATCGCAACGGCGGCAGCTACGCCAACGAGGGCAGCCCCGAAACGGGCTGGGGTTCGTGGACCTGGGTGTCCGAGGGGCGCACGGCGCCGGGCGGCTTCGTGTCGAGCGTCGTCATGCGCCACGCATCGGCACGGGCGCTGTTGCCGTCGGCCGGGGAGGCGGCGCGGGTCGCGCTGTTGATGACCGACGCGGCCGGCGCGGTGCTCACCGCGATCAACAGCGATGCGCCCGGCGGCGAGGGCGATCACGACTTCCACGACATCCTGCGCGCGGCGCGGTTGCGCTTCTTTCTTTGATGCACGGCTCGATGTGGCGGCGTTGATGCAACGGTGAGCGGTCGCTGTTGACCGCCTAAGCCGCGCCGCCACGGCGGCGCCGCGCGAGCGCTGCTGCTCAAGTTCGGCTGCTTCGGGCAGTGTCACCTGCCAGCCCTGCATGAGCTTGATCGCGAGCGCCGCGATCCGATCGTGGCGATCGATCAGCGCGCTCTGGTTGGGGAAGGTCTTGCCACCGGCCTCGACAAACGCCGCGCACACCTCCATGCCGATCTACCCGAGCGTCTCGAGGCAGTCGGCAACGAACCCGGTGCACATCACGTCGACGCTGCGCACGCCTTGCCTGCCCGAGCTTCACAAGCGTCGGCTCGGTGTAAGTCTCGAGCCACGTCGCCTTGCCGAAGCGGCTTTGGAACGTGACGACGACGACGCGCTCGTCGGCGAGCGCGAGGAACTCGCGCGGCGGTCGTGCGGTTTTCTGGCAGTGGCAGGAGTACGGATCGCCCAGGTCGGGCGACGCCAAGGGGTGGCGTTGTTCGAGTCCGGTCGTCGGGTTCGCGGCACCGAGATCAGGACGGCGGATGTCTCTCTAGGGTCGAAAGCGCCGACTGGGTGTCGGCTCCGCGGACATGTCGGCAGTGGCGCCTCCGAGATTCGGCGAGGTTGATTACAGCGACAGCTGACATCGCAGGCCCGCCGCGACGGCGCGGCTGGCCTGCAATCGACGAGCTGGACGCGAAGTTCAAGCTCGTCGCGACGCGGCCATTGATGGGCCGGGCGCGAGACGAACTGGCTGCTGACCCCTTCAGCAAGCGCGGGGGCGGCGCCGCCTACGCGTCCTCGGCGAAGACCGCATCGATGCCGCGGGCACAGCACCCGGACCGCGTCGATCCCCTCTTCGATCGGCTCGTAGAAGATGACGTACCGCCCGAACGGCAGCTGCGCAGGTCTGCTCATCGGAATCGCTGGCGCGAATACTGCCGAACGCGGCGACGGCACGTGTCCCAATTGCCGACGTTGAGTTTGAGTTCCCGGCCAGGAACGTGATGCCCGGGCGCACAGTTCGTCGTCGGCACGCTCGACGCGGTTTTGGCCGCGTGCTTCTACACTGGTCTGCCAGCGCATTGCGATCAGAGCCATCACCCCATGCAAGAAGTTCGCCGGTGGATTCCCTATTGCGGAGAAGCGCCGCTGCCGGAGTTGTGGCTCAGCCGCTGGAACTTCGATCCGGTGCTGTGCGGCGCTCTCGCGGTGCTGGCGTTTCTGCTGTGGCGGCCGGCAGCGATCCAAGACGTGCTTGCCGTGCGGCAGCGCAATGCCCTGCGCTGCGCCTGGGCGTTGACGGTACTGCTGTATGTGTCGCCGCTGTGTGCCCTGAGTTCGGCTTTCTTCACCGTGCGCGTCGTCCATCACATGGCGCTGGTTCTGGTGCTGGCGCCGCTATTGGCGTTTGGGTTGGAACCACGGTTGCGCCGCATGCCGATGCCCTTGTGGACATGCACCGCCATCGCCGCCATCGCCTTCTGGACCTGGCATGTACCCGCGCCGTACGCCGCCGCCATGTCGTCGGTCGCGATTTACGCGATGATGCAGTTCACGATCCTTGGCAGCGCGCTCGGGTTTTGGATTGCCGTGCGCCGAACCAACCTCGCAGGGGCCCTCGCAGCAATCCTGGTGACAACGGTGCTGATGGGGCTGCTGGGTGCGTTGATCACCTTCGCCACGCGACCGCTCTATGCACCTCATTTCGCCTCGACGCTGGGCTGGGGAATAGCGCCACTCGAAGACCAGCAACTCGCGGGCATCCTCATGTGGGCGCCGGGCAGCATTGCCTATTTGGTCGCCGCGATGTGGATCGGCTGGCGCTGGATGCGCGTCGAGCGTGACCGTTGCCTGCAAGCCGAACCCACATGAACCTGGTCGCACTGGTCGAGTGGGCCGAGGGCTACAACCGGCGCGGCCTGTACACGCCGATCGGCGTCACCTTCCACTGGGTGATGGCGGCGATGATGTTCTTTCAGATCGGCCATGGGTGGTATCTGGCGTGGTTGCCGGCGGGGGGCGACAAGTACATCGGCTATCAGACGCACACGCAGATCGGACTGACGATCATGATGCTGGGCACGCTGCGGTTCTTCTGGCACAGCCAGATCCAAGGCCCGCAGACCGTGGACGAAGACTCGTTCGAAGGCAAGGCCAGCCGCTTGCTGCAGAACTGGTTCTACTTCAGTTTTTTCGCGCTGCCGATCAGCGGCTGGGTCATGTGGTCCACGCTGCCCGGTGACCTGCCGCTGTCGATCGCCGGCATCGTTCCGTTCCCGAACCTGCCTTTCGACCAGTTGTCAGAAAGCCTGCAGCGCAACCTCATGCAGTGGGCGGCGTCCGTGCACTTGTGGATCGTCTGGATCACGACGCTGGCCATCCCCGGCCATGCCGGCGCGGCAATCCTTCACTACCTCATCAAGAAGGACCGTGTCTTGCCCTCGATGCTCGATCTCAACGGACCGGAGCAGCCGGGCGTGCTGGGATCGCCGCCAGATACAGGCTCAGCTGCCTGACCTCTGCGGCATCCAGGTCTTGCGCCACTTTCAACATTGCATGGTTGCCGTCATTTCGTCGTTTCGAGCCCTGCCAGTCCTGCAACTGCTGGACGAGATAGAACGCCGGCTGGGCATTGAGCGGCGGCGCTTGCGGGGTGCCGACGCCGTCGGTGCCGTGGCAGCTCTTGCAGGCCTCGTCGTACAGCGCCAAGGCCGATGCGTCGGCACGTTCCGCGGTGGCCGGCGGCAAGCCCAGCGGCGGCAGCGCAGCGTAGTGGTTTGCGACCAGCACGCGCTCATGGCTGTCGAGAAAGCGCGCTACGTCCCTCATCAGCGCATGGGCGCGCAAGCCAGCGGCAAAGTCTTCCATTTGCTTTTGCAGGTAGCCCGCTGGCAGGCCCGCCAGGCGTGGCGCATCGAAACCGTTGCCTTCGCCGCGGGCGCCGTGGCACGTGACGCACGCGTAGCGCGCACCACCTTCACCGCCGCTCATCGCAATCAGCTCGCCGCTGCGGCCGAAGCGGTCGTTGCTCGGCGCCATGCGGTCGGTGCACGCCGTCGCCGGCACGACGAGCGCCAGCACGACGGCAAGACGGGCATGCGGCCGCTGACGCTGGCGCATGGATGGGGACTGTGTGCGCATGAGGATTGAGCCGTCTTCGATGGCCACAACGCGATGGTCAAGCGTACGCGACTCGAGCGCGGCCGTAGCGATGAGGGTCATGCTGGCGTGCGCGGGACTGGCCGCATGCGACGGACCGCCCGATCGCACACCGACGCTGGGCGACGCTGACATTCAGCGTGGCCGAGCGCTCGTTGTGCAGAACGGGTGCACCGCTTGCCACACGTTCCCCGACGTGTCATGGCCGCGTGGCCGCCTCGGTCCTTCGCTCGAGAATTTCGCACCCCAAGGCCTCATTGCCGGGCGCCTTCCGAACCAGCCCGGCGTGCTGATGCAATTTGTCCGCAACGCACCCGCGTTGGTGCCCGGTACGGCCATGCCGGCTTTTCCCATGTCCGATCAGGATGCTCGCGATGTCACAGCCTACCTCCTCCAGCTCGAGCCTCGCTGAGGCACTGAGCGGCTGGCCGCCGCCGGTGCTCGACCCGCACGGTCCGCTATCGAACTCGGTGACGACGCTGGCCTGGGTCCTGATGGCGATGGTCGTGCTGATCTTCGTCTTCGTCTGCGCAGCGATGTGGGTGGCGCTTTATGGCGGCGATTCGCTGCGCGCCAAGTTGGGCGGCGAAAAGGTCGTGACATGGTTCGGGTTGATCATTCCGTCGGCCATTCTGTTCCTGCTGTTGGCCGGGGGCACGACGCTGGTTGCTGGGGTTACAACGATCAAGGGCGACGAACTGCGCATGCGCGTGTCGGGCAACATCTACTGGTGGCGCGTGTCTTACCTGGATGCGCAGGGCAAGGAAATCTTCGCCGACGCAAACGAGCTGCACATCCCCGTCGGCCGCCCGGTCGTCATCGACATGGTGTCCGAAGACGTGATCCACAGCTTCTGGGTGCCCAAGCTCGGCGGCAAGATGGACATGATCCCGGGCCGGACCAACCGCCTCAAGCTGCAGGCCGACAAGGCTGGCAGCTACGGCGGGCAGTGCGCCGAGTTCTGCGGCGGCGCGCATTCGCTGATGGGTTTCGTCGTGGTGGCGCACGAAGGTGCCGACTGGCAGCGCTGGATCGACACCCGGCGCACGCCGCCGCCGCCACCGGCGAGCGGCAACACCGAGCTGCTGCGCGGCGCCCAGCTCTTCAACGAGGTCGGCTGCGCCGCCTGTCACCGTGTCGCCGGCACGTCGGCGCAAGGCCTGTCCGGCCCCGACCTCACGCACATCGGATCGCGGCGCTCGTTGGGCGCCGGCATCCTGCCGAACAACCGCGGCACGCTGGTCGGCTGGATCGGCGACAGCCAGTCGATCAAGCCTAACAACCGCATGCCCTCTTACCGCTCGCTGCAGGCGGCCGAGCTGCACGCGATCGCGGCCTACATGGAGTCGCTGAAGTGACGCCTGGCGCCGCGGGCGGGGCGCCCGGTGCGGCGGTCGAGCCGTCGGAAACGGGTTTCGACACCGCGCTGTACACACGCTTTCCCACGTCGGGCGAGCGGCCGCCGGGCGAGCTCGAAGCTTTGGAGAAGGTGTGGGCGGGGCCGAAGGGGCTGCGCCGCCTGAGCGAGGTTAACAACAACTTCGTCGGCTTCCTGTTCATCGTCACCGCCTTCGCCTTCTTCATCGGCGCCGGCGTGCTGGCGCTGGTGATGCGGGTGCAGCTCGCGGCGCCGCTGGCCGGCATCGTGCCGCAGGAGACCTACAACCAGCTGTTCACGAAGCACGGCTCGGTGATGATGTTCCTCTTCGCCGTGCCGGCCGTGGAAGCGATGGCGGTGATGCTGCTGCCGCAGATGGTGGGGGCGCGCGATCTGCCGTTCCCGCGTCTGTCGGCGTTCTCGTACTGGGCCTACGCGATCGGCGGCGCAGTCTTCTTTGGCTCGGTGTTCTTCAGCCTGGCACCGGCCGACGGCTGGTTCATGTACCCGCCGCTCAGCTCGGGCGTTTACTCCAAGGGCATCAACGCCGACTTCTGGCTGCTGGGCATCGGCTTCATCGAGATCAGCGCGATCGCCGGCGCGATCGAACTCGTGGTGGGCGTGCTGCGCAACCGGGCTCCGGGCATGTCGCTGGCGAAGATGCCGGTCTTCGCCTGGGCGGTTCTGATCTTCGGCGTGATGGTCCTGCTCGCCTTTCCGGCGATGATCATGGTGACCTTCCTGCTCGAACTCGAACGCGCCTTCAACTGGCCGCTTTTCGACGCCACGCGCGGCGGCGACCCGCTGCTCTATCAGCACCTGTTCTGGTTCTTCGGCCACCCCGACGTGTACATCATTTTCATCCCGGCTTCGGCGATGGTGTCGATGATGGTCGTCACCGTCGCGCAGAAGCGCCTGGTCGGCCACGAGATCGTGGTGCTGGCGATGATCGCCACCGGCTTCATCAGCTTCGGCGTCTGGGCCCACCACATGTTCACCGTGGGCATGCCCGGGCTCGCCGCAGGCTACTTCTCGGCCGCGTCGATGGCAGTGGCGATTCCCGCCGGCGCGCAGGTCTTCGCCTGGATCGCCACGCTGGCGTCGGGCAAGGTGCAGCGCAACGTGCCGGCGCTGTTTCTCGTCGGCGGCATCCTGATCTTCGTCATGGGCGGCCTCACCGGCGTCATGGTGGGCATGGTCGCCTTCGACGGCCAGGCGCACGACACCTATTTCGTCGTCGCGCACTTCCACTACGTGCTGATCGGCGGCATGCTGTTTCCGCTGTTCGCCGGCTTCTACTACTGGACGCCGATGATCAACGCCAAGCCGCTGTCGGAGAAGGTCGGCCGCTGGGTGTTCTGGCTGATGTTCGTCGGCGTGCACGTGTGCTTCCTGCCGATGCACCTGACCGGGCTGATGGGCATGCCGCGGCGCGTGGACACCTACCTGCCCCACCGGTTCTGGGAGATTCCAAACCTCATCTCCACCGTGGGCGCTTTCATCATGGCGGCGGGTGCGCTGCTGTTCGTGATCGACGCGATCCGCTGCTACGCCGGCCGGCGGCCGGCCGACGACGAAAGCGCGGGCAACATCTTCAACGCCGGCACGCTCGAGTGGCTGCCGGCCGGCGACTACTCGGTGCGCTCCATTCCCGTGGTGCGCGACCTCGAGCCGCTGTGGTCGTCGCCGCGGCTGGCGGCCGACGTCGAGGCTGGGCGTTACTTCCTGCCGGGCACCCTCACCGGTGCGCGCGAGACGCTGGTCACCAGCACGCTGCAAGCCGAGCCGCAGTACGTGCAGATCATGCCGGGCCCGTCGTGGTGGCCACTTCTGGCCGCGCTGTTCACGGCCGGCTTCTTCTTGCTGCTGACAGTCAAGGCGATAACGCTGGGCGCGGTCTGCGGCGTGCTGGCCGTCTTCTGCATCATGCGCTGGGTCTGGGAAAACGATTGCCATGTGCGGCAGCAGCAGGTTGACGTCGGCGCCGGCATCATGCTGCCGACCTACGTTGCCGGACCCCAGTCGCATGGATGGTGGGCGGCGGTGCTGCTCGACGTCGTGCTCGGGATGATCTTCCTGATGGCGATGTTCTCTTACCTGTACCTGTTCAATGCGCATCCGGACTGGTGGCGCCTGGCTGCACCCGAAGGGGCGTTGGTGCCCGGCCTGCTGCTGTTGAGCGCCTCGGCGGGCTTGGCCTACGCCGCGCGGCCGGTCATGGCGCAGATGAAGCGCGGCGCAGGTCTGGCTGCGTTGATGATGACGCTCGCCGGGGTATGCCTGACGGCGGCGCTCGCGATCGACTTGCAGGATTGGTGGCAGGCCGGACTGCGCGGCGACGCCAGCGGCCAGGGGGCGACGGTGTACGCGATGTTGGCCTGGCATGCCTCGATCGTTGCGGCAGTCGTACTGTCGGCTGTGTATTACCTGGCGCGATGGATGCGCGGGCTGGCCCCGGCACCAGCCAACAAGACGATGGAAGCGCTGCGCATCTTGTTCATCTACGCGGCGCTCGAAGGTGCCGCCGGCTTGCTGCTGCCGCGTCTGGTGCCGTGGAGCGGTGCATGAAGGCTTTTGGCACGCCAATCAAGCGCCCGGCGATGACGGCTTTCGTCATCTGGTTCGCTCACTTCATGCTGTGCTGGGTGGCCGTTGAAATCTGGCCGTCCGAATCGCGCGCCCACCAGCTTGCCTGGGTGTTCACTGCGATGGCTTTGCTGGCGATGGGCGTGCACTTCGTGCGCACCGAGCGCTGGGTTGGGCGCGGCGAACTCACCGGCTTTAGCAGGCGCTTCGCCCGCGGCGCGATCGCCATTGCCACGGTCGCGGTCTTGTTCACGGCACTGCCATCGGTTGTGTTGCTGCCTTGATCGGTGCGGCGGGAGGAAGCGCAGCCGCACAATGTCGCCCACCGGTGTTGCACCGCTGGCTGCCTCACATGCCGTGTCGGAGTTGCGGTGGCCTAAACCAAAGGCAAGAAATCACACCAAAGCCGTCCGGCGCGCTTCTGTTGAAAAGCTCGTCGGAATGACCGCTTCCTCCTCCTACCAATGCCCGCTCAGGGTCGAAGTGCTCTGCACGCCGCTCCCTTCGCGGCGCCTGCGCACGGCGCGCTTGGAGATCGTGCCGATCTTCGCGCTCATCAGATGTCGCCCGAGCGGGCACTCGCTGACCTTGTTATTCGCATTACCCTGAACAGCGGCTGTCAAATGACGGCGCGCACGCCGCTGTCAAGACGATGGCTTCGTGCTGGTGCAAACGGAACTGATCGCTGGCTCCCTTGCGTGGCGCGCGCGGCGGGCATTGGGCGGCGACTGTATCGGGCTTGCTACGTGGCGGCGAACAGGCGCGCGCCGACCAAGGCTGGGTCGGTGGTGGCGCGCACCGCATCGAATGCGGCTTGGGCCTCCGGGTGGCGGCGGCGCAGTAGGTTGAGCCATTGCTTCAGGCGACCAGCACGGTGCTTTGGCTGCACTTGGGCGCTGACGTGCTGCCAGTACTGCGCGACCAGCGGCAACAGCGCGTGCCAGGCCAGCGCCGGCGCGTGTGGGCTGCGGATCGCGAGCGCGAGGCCAGGGTCGGCGACCATGCCGCGGCCGAGCATCAGGGCGTCGCAGCCCGAGGCCTCGCGGCAGCGCCGCGCGTCGTCGACGGTCCAGATCTCGCCGTTGGCGATTACCGCGATGGGGACCGCCTCGCGGATCTCGGCGATGCGTTCCCAATAGGCCGGCGGCCGGTAGCCGTGCAGCTTGGTGCGTGCGTGCACGACCAACTCGCAGGCGCCGGCGGTCGCGATGGCGCGCGCGTTGTCGAGCATCAGCGACTCG
>JANNJX010000703.1:0-2725 GCA_031396005.1 Burkholderiales bacterium | reverse complement strand
GCCACAGCAGCAGCAGCCAGCCGGCGGGGCGGTTCCAGCGGATCAGGTCGAGGTAGAGCGACCAGCGGGGCGGCGGGGTGGATGGCGTCGACACAGCGCCGCCATTATTTCCGGGCCGCGGTGGCCGGCCGGTGCAACCACTGCGGCGAGGCGGCTGTAACCAATTCCACTGCATTAAGCTGCCGGACCCGACAAAGACTGCAATTCCGCCTCGCAAGGCGACCTCTGACGCGCATGACCTCCTTCGTTAGTTCACTCCTGGCCATGCATGGCGAGTTCCGCCGCAGCAAGGGCGCCGCGGCAGCGGCAAAACGGGTCGTCGCCTCGCTGCGCGTGCTGGCGTTTCCGCAGCTGATGCGGCGCATGTCGGCCGAGGGCTACCTGCAGCTCGCCGAGCGCAAGCGTGGCCGCGACGGCGAGCCATATGACCCGTTCCACTTCATCTCGCACGCCGGCTACCTGGTGCGCGGCTACACGATGGCGCAGCGCTTTCGCGCCGCGCTGCACCACTACCGCTTCGAGGCCTCGACCTTCAACGAGGCGATGCTGCAGACCCTGTACTCGCCGCAGGGCTTCACGCTGTGGTCGGCCGACGTCGATGGCCACCGCTTCGAGATGCGCATGGGCTTGGCCGGCGAGGAGACGCTCGAGGGCGACCTCTACCTGCGCCTGTTCACCAACGGCCAGCAGATCGGCAGCATGAACTTCGTCTGGGCCGACGCGGCGATGTTCGGCGGCGAGAGCCGGCCGACGATCTTCATCACCCGTTGCCAGACCCACACTTGGCCCGAGTTGCAGATCTTCCGCGCCTGCTTCAAGCAGAACTCGCCGCCGTACTTCGGCCTGGCGGCGCTGGCCGGCATCGGCCGCGTGCTTGGCATGACCGATCTGTATGCGGTGCACGCCCCGGCGCAGATGCATTACGAGGCCAAGTACGAGTCGAGCTTTCGCAACTCCTACGACGAGTTCTGGGAGAAGTTCAGCGCCGAGCGCGTGCGGCCCGAGGCCTTTCGCCTGCCGTTGCCGCTGGCGCTGCGCGACCTGTCGGAGTTGAAGAGCAAGCACCGCTCGCGCGCCGAAGGGCGGCGCCGCGCCTGGGGAGAAGTCGGCGAGGCGGCGGCTGCGGCGGTGGCGCGGCACCTGCGTGGCGCCGCGCAGCCGGTGACAGCACCTGAACGTGCCGACGCCTCGGCTGCCGTCAACCCGCCGGCCAAGGCCTTGTGCGCGGCGGCCTTGCTGGCCGAGGGGCTGGAGTTACTGCCGGCGCCGCTGCTGCTGTCGATGGTTTGAGACGACCAGGTACTGCAGTCGCCTCGCTCAGGCCCCTGCCTTGTGAAACACCAGCCCCGCGTGTTCGCGCATCGTGTGGAAGCTGATCTTCGGCCAGTTGCTCTCGATTGCGCGCAGCTCGGGCGCGTACTCCACCAGCAGCGTCGGCGCATCGACGGCGTCGTGGGCCACGCGATGCGCGTTGGCGTCGATGAAGCGCTGCAGCTCCTTCACATCGTCGCAGGTCACCCAGCGCGCGATCTGAAAGCGTGACGGCATGACAAACGCCTTGCAGCCATACTCGTGCTCGAGGCGGTGGGCGACGACTTCGAACTGCAACTGGCCGACCGCGCCGAGCAGCAGCACCGAACCAGCGACGGGCCGGAAGACCTGGATCGCGCCTTCTTCGCCGAGCTGCGTCAGGCCCGCCTTCAACTGCTTGGTGCGCAGCGGGTCTGCGACTTCGACGCTGCGGAACATCTCTGGCGCGAAGAACGGCAGACCGGTGTAGTGCAGCGCCTCGCCTTCGGTCAGCGTGTCGCCGAGTTGCAGCACGCCGTGGTTCGGGATGCCGATGATGTCGCCGGCAAAGGCTTCGTCGAGCAGCTCGCGGCGCTGCGACAAGAAGCTCACCACCGTGTTCGGCCGCAGCTCCTTGCCGCTGCGCACGACCTTCAGCCGCATGCCGCGCTCGAAGTGGCCCGAGGCCACGCGCACGAAGGCGATGCGGTCGCGGTGCGCCGGGTCCATGTTGGCCTGGATCTTGAAGACGACGCCGCTGAACTTCTTCTCGTCGGGCTCGACGACCCGCTGCACGGCCGCGCGTGACGACGGCGGCGGCGCCAGATCGACCAGCGCGTCGAGCACTTCCTTGACGCCGAAGTTGTTGATCGCCGAGCCGAAGAACATCGGCGTCTGCTTGCCTTGCAGAAACTGCGCCTCGTCGAACGTCGGCGAAGCGCCCTGCACGAGCTCGATGTCGTGCTCGGCCTGGGTCCATTCGGCGCCGAAGCGTTCGGCATAGGCGGCGTTGTCCAGGCCGAGCAGCATCTCGTCGGCATCGTGATGGCGGTCCGCGCCGGGCACGACGACGCGCATGCGCTCTTCGCGCAGGTCCATCACGCCGTGAAAGCGTTTGCCCATGCCGACCGGCCAGGTGAACGGCACGACGCTCATGCCGAGTTCGCGCTCGATCTCGTCCATCAGCGCCAGCGGGTCCTGCACCTCGCGGTCCATCTTGTTGACGAAGGTCAGGATCGGCGTGTTGCGCGCGCGACAGACCTGCAGCAGCCGCCGCGTCTGCGGCTCGACGCCGTTGGCGGCGTCGATCACCATCAGCGCCGCATCGACGGCGGTCAGCACGCGGTAGGTGTCTTCCGAAAAGTCCTGGTGCCCCGGCGTGTCGAGCAGGTTGATGACGCAGCCGCGGTACTCCATCTGCATCACCGACGACGCC
>JANNJX010000681.1:0-1878 GCA_031396005.1 Burkholderiales bacterium | reverse complement strand
GCCTTGCCGGTGAACTCCTTCGACTCGTAGAGGAAAAAGTTGATCTTGCTGCGATAGACCCAATCGGTCAGCACGTAGAACTCGCCGTTGGGCGTGGGTTGCGAGTAGCGCAGCGTGAAGTTGACGGTGGTCTTCGGCGCTTGGGGCAGCGGGTTGTCGTTCACGAGCCGGCCGCCGTTGGGGCCGAGCGGGTCTGTCATCGTGCAGCCGCCGCCGCAGCCGCCAACTTCCAGGCCGCCGTCTTTGATCTTCGTGTCGTTGTAGCCGACGCCGAGCGATGCCAGCAGGTTGTTCGTCAGCAGCGCCTGCAGGTCCATCTCGAAGCCGGAGCCGGTGGCCTTCTTGGCGTTGAGCAGGATGTTGGCGTTGGCGGCGCCACCGACCGCGGTGAGTTGCAGGTCCTTGACGCGGTAGCTGAAGACGCCGAAGTTCAGACGCGCGCGGCGGTCGAACAGATCGGTCTTGACGCCGGCCTCGACGGAGGTGTTGGTCTCCGCATCGGCCACCGACTTGGCGTTGAACGCACTCGCGCTCTGGATGCTGCTGCCGCGAAAGCCCGTGGCGGCGCGTGCATAGACGTTGATGTCCTTGCTCAACGCGTAGCCGGCAGAAAGGTCCCAGCTCACCTTCTTGTCCTCGGGCGCGGCCGACAGGCTTCCGCCCGGGCCTTCGGCAGCGAGCAGATCGGCCAGCGTGCAGCGGATCGGCGACGGGATCAGGCCAAGTGTCGGCCCGACGCAGGGCGCGAAGCCGCTCGCCTCATAAGCCTCGACGCTGAGCTTCTTCTTGTCCACCGTGTAGCGCAGACCACCACGCAGCTTCAACGCCGGGTTGACGGCGTAGCTCACGTTGCCGAACACGGCCCAGGCATCGTTCTTCTGGCGAATGCGCTGGAAGCCGTCCTGGGCGTTGGCCGCAAGCGAGTCGTAGCTGAAGCTCTCGACGCGGTAGTCCTCCTTGAACAAGAAGACGCCCGCTTGCCAGTCGAAAGCGGTTTTGGTGTCGGACTCGAGCCGCAGCTCCTGCGTCCACTGCGAGTGCTTGGGCATGCCATCGGCGGTTTCGGCTGCGAACGGAATCGGGCCGGGGCCGGTCGGGATCGGGCCGGGAAACGCCGAGTCGCTGCCGAAGCCGCCGTCGATGTCGCCGCCGCTGAACGTCTTGACCTGCTCGTAGCCGGTGATCGAGTGCAGCGCCAGACCGGGCGCGAAGGCCCAGCGCAGGCGCAGATTGCCGCCGTAGTTCTGCACTTCGCTCTGGTTCCTACCGTCGGTCGAGATCTTGCGCTCGTTGAAGCCGCTAACGAGATCGTTCGTGCCGGGCTCGATGATGTTGGCGCGAAACAGCCGCGCCGAGCCGTCGTAGTCGCGCGCATGCACGTTGACCAGCGCGCTGAAATCCCTGCTCGGCTCGACCAGCCACTGGACGCGCAAGGCGCTGTCGCGGTAGCCCTCGAGGTTCTGCGTCGGGCCGGCGTCGAAGGTGTTATCGACCCAGTCGCTGCGCGTCTGGTTCATCACCGACAGGCGCAGCGCCGAGTCGCTGCTAGTCGGCACATTGAGCGCGCCTTCGAGGTTGATCGTCGAGAACGTGCCTGCCGAAATGCTGCCGTAACCCTCGAACTTGCCTTTGACCGGTCGGTTCGATTCGAACTTGACGACACCCGCCGGCGTGTTGCGGCCGAACAGCGAGCCCTGCGGGCCGCGCAGCACTTCGACGCGCGCCAGGTCGAAGGCGGGGAAGCCCTTCAGGATCGGGTTCTCCTGGACCACGTCGTCATACACCAGCGACACCGGCTGCGACGCGTTCAGGCGGAAGTCGGTGTTGCCATAGCCGCGGATGTAAAAGCGCGGAAAGGCGCGGCCGAACGACGACTCG
>JANNJX010000648.1:0-1601 GCA_031396005.1 Burkholderiales bacterium | reverse complement strand
GTCGAGGCTTATGCGCAGCTCGCACAGAAGAACAACACGATGATCGTGCCCGGCAACATGACCGAGGTCTCGGCGCTGATCGCCAGCGCGATGGCGGTCATGAAGCAGAGCGGCACCATCACGGGACGCTAAACTCTCGCGCGTCTGTTCCGGAGGGATGGATGAGCGGTTTAAGTCGCACGCCTGGAAAGCGTGTGGGGGTTAACAGCCCCCCGCGGGTTCGAATCCCGCTCCCTCCGCCGCACCCCGGCGAGACGCTGCGCGACGGACGTGCTGCAGGCGCTGGGCCTGAGCGTGATCGACGCTGCAGTGCAGCACGGCTTGACGCGCGCGGCGCTCTCGCGCGTGCTCGACGGCCGCACCGGCGTCTCGCCCGAGATGGCGCTGCGCCTCGAGCGCTGGCCGGGCGTGGAGCACGGCGGGCGTGCCGGGTCGTGGCTCGGCAAGCAGGCCACCTACGATCTGTGGCACGCGCAAACCGGTGTCGGCCGAATGCCGGCATAGCGGCCGAACCGACTGCGTCAACGCCCGGGCCGGCGCGGAGCGCGCATCCTCGGCTGAGCCCTATTCCGCCAACAGCTCGGCCGCTCGCTCAAGCCGCCAGGCGCTGTTCCAGCATCAGATCCTGGATCCACACGCCTGACTGCGTCATCAGGTCATGGCGCGGTTGCTCGTGGCGCAGGCCGATGGCCACGCGGCCGGTCCACCAGACGTTCTTGCCATTGCCCGGAAAAGTCAACGGCCCGGTGTAGCCCGCGGGCACTTCGATCGGCAGCGCTTCGCGGTTCAAGACGACGCTCTCGAAACTCTTCATGGTCTGCTCCCAACAATCATGTGCCGTCATCGTGCGCTGGGTGTTTCGTAACCGCACTGCCGCACTTCGGTGGGTTCGTTGCCCTGCCGCGTCGATTCCCCAAAGGCGAATGCCCGCACATGCGGGCATTTGTATCGTTACGGTGTTTCCGCAGCACCCATCCGGTGCGGATTTCTGATCCGCGCCAAAGAAAACGCCCGCGGCTGCGGGCGTTTTCGGGTTCACGGCTGAAGCCGCCGGTTGACGTCGTTCAGCGAAGCATCAGCGAACGACGGCGATCTGATCGCGCTTGTCGCCCTTGTACGTGTACAGCGTCAGGGCGCCGTTCTTGATGTCGCCCTTCTCGTCGAAGGCGATGGTGCCGGTCACGCCCTTGTAGCCGCTGGTCTTGGCGAGGACCGGCAGGTAGACCTTCGGGTCGGCGGAGCCGGCCTTGACCATGGCATCGACCATCACCATCGTCGCGTCGAAGACGTACGGCGCGTAGACCTTGACGTCGTCGTTGAACTTCTTCTTGTAGTCGGCGTAGAACGTCTCCATCGACTTCTTGGCTTCACCTTCGACGCCACCGGCCTCGGCGCACACCACCTGGCCGTCGGCCATGGTGCCGGCCGCCAGCTTCGGCAGCTCGCTCGAGCAGATGCCGTCGCCGCCGACGAACTTGGCGTTGATGCCGAGCTGCTTCATCTGGCGCAGCATCGGGCCGGCCACGGCGTCCATGCCGCCGAAGAACACCACGTCCGGGTTCTTCGCCTTGATGGAGGTCAGGATGGCGGTGAAGTCCGTC
>JANNJX010000631.1:0-5569 GCA_031396005.1 Burkholderiales bacterium | reverse complement strand
TGAACTACGACCGCGTGCTCGAAGACCGCACCCAACTGCTGGCCGGCGACGCCACCGCCGCACAGCCCGGCGGCCTGCGCGCGCTGGCGCGCACGCTGGGCTTCGTCGGCGCGCAAGCGTCATTGCTGCTGCGCAGCCGATGGCACCGCCTCGGCTATGCCTGCGTCAACTTCGGCACGCCGGTGTCTGTGCGCGCCTGGGCGGCCGGGCGCGGCATCGACTTCGACCACCTGCCCCGCGAGCAGCGTCAGGCTGAGGTGGCGGCGCTCGGCAACCACCTGATGGACCGGGTCGGCCGCCTGATCCCGGTGCTTCCGGTGCCGCTGGTGGCCACGGTGCTGCTCGCCCAACACGAGGGCGCGCTCGACGAGCTCGAGCTGAAGTCGGCCGTGGCCGTGCTGGTGCGGCGACTGCAGTCCGCCGACGCGCACCTGTACCTGCCGCGTGGTGATTGGGACTACGCCGTCAGCGCCGGCCTGCGCATGCTGACGCTGCGCCATTTGGTGGACGAGTCCGACGGCCTGTACCGCGCGCGCGCCGGCGAAGCGGCGCTGCTGCGCTACTACGCCAATTCGATCGCGCACCTGCTCGCCGACGCGCCGTGACCCTCGTCGATCACATCAGCGCGAACACTTGCAGCCGCACCCGCCGCGCCTCGCGCGCGCCGATGCCGACGGCGACGACGTGGTTCAGGTGCACCAGCCCGGCCGCAGCGGTTTCGAAGCGCATCGCGGTGCGAAAGTAGTACGACGACGCATCGACCGCCTCGCCGCGCGCCAGCGCCGCGATCACCTCCGGCGGCCCGTGGCGCAGGCCCTGGCTGATCACCTGCACGCGCTCGCCACGCGTGTCCTCCAGCACGTAGCGCGCATCGACTTCGAGCACGCCGTCGCTGCGCAGCAGTTGCCAATCGGCGCCGCCGGGCAGCACCTGGCCGCCCCAGCCGTCGTCGCTGTCGAAGCGGCCGCCGCTGATGGCGACGACCCGGCGCTCGCCGCTCGGCCCGGCGCCGAGCGAGACGATCTCGCCGACCTCGACGGCCAGGCGCATCAACGGCTCGAAGCGCGGCGCGGGGTGCATGCTGGCAAGAGGTGCTGGTTCATCGTCAAAGTATCCGCCAGCCAGTGGACTTTCGTCGCGGTGCTAGCCTCCACCTTCTTTCATCGGCTCTACTGCTTCGCCATGCGATCTTCGATGGCCCTCCTGCTGGCGCTGTGCGCAGCCGGCTGTACCACGCTGGCGCCGCCGCCGCTGCCGTCATCGCCAGAAGAGGACGACTGCAGCCGCTGGTTCGCGCACCTGGACGCCGCGGTCGATGCCGCCGGCGTGCGTGATGCGCAGGACGAGCGCATATACGGTTTTGCCGGTCTGCGCATCGATCGCTTCGGCCAGGCCACGCGCAGCGACATGCCGTTCGAGCCCTGGCTGGCGCGCGCAGCGGCGCTCGACCGGGCCGCGCGCGAGGCCGAAACGTCGAACCTGCCGCTCACGGCGTTTCCGATCGACGCCGCCGCCGATGCCCGCGCCGCGCGCAAGCGCAGTGAGGACTGCCGCGCGGCCTGGCCGGCTCGCCTGGCGGCAAACAACGCAGCCCGCGACGCGCTGCTGCAGCGCGCAGAAGTCCCCGACCGTTACTCGACGGGCCTGCGCGCCATCGGCCTGTACCCGCTGGTGCGCTGGCCGTTCTTCGCCGGCGTCAACGCCTGGCAGAACGACCATCAGCGCGCCACCCTGCGCTGGGCCGCGGCGCCGCCGCCGTTGCAACGCTTCGTGCCGCAAGACGCCGAGGTGCCGCTGGTGTTCGAGATCGAGCAACAGCCGGGCGGCACGCTGGCGCCGTTCGACCGCTTCGGCATGCCCGGCTGGTCGGACACGGCAGCACGCACGCCGCAGGTCGACACCACGCAGCCGGTGGTCTACCGGCGGCAGGTCCAGGCGCTGCACGGTGGCCGCGTGCTGCGCCAGGAGGTGTTCACGCTCTGGTTTCCGCAGCGGCCCCTGCGCGGCCGCTTCGATCTGCTCGGCGGCGCGCTCGACGGCGTCATCGTGCGCCTGACCTACGGCCCGGACGGCACGCCGTGGATGCTCGACACCATCCACGCCTGCGGCTGTTATCACCAGTTCTTCCCGGCCGACGGCGTGCGCCTGCGCGACGGCGCGCCGCAGCACGAGGAGTGGGCGTTCGTGCCGGGGCGGCTGCCGGCGTTGCAGCCCGGCGAGCGCTGGTCGGTGCGCATCGCTTCGGCCACGCACTATGTCAGCGGCGTGGTGCGCGACAACGGCGGCGGCGGCGCGCCGGTGCAACGCTACATGCTGCGCAACGAGAACGATTTGCGCTCGCTGCCCCTGCCTGGCAGTGCAGGCGGCCGGCGCAGCCTTTACGGCGCCGACGGCCTCGTCGCCGGCAGCGAGCGCGGCGAGCGCTTCCTCTTCTGGCCGATGGGCATCGCCAGCGCCGGCGCGATGCGCCAATGGGGCCACCATGCCACCGCGTTCGTCGGCCGGCGGCACTTCGATGACCCTAATTTGTTGAACAGCCGCTTCATCTGGCCCACCCCATAATCGTTTCGTCGTGGTTCGCGGGAGTTGGCCGTTGTCCTGCAGGCTGGTGACGAAGGCGGTGGTGGCGGCGGCGTTGGCAGCGGGCGCGGCGCCGGCCTGGGTGCAGGACGCCCGCCCGGTCCCCGTCGTCATCGTCGATTACCGCGTGCAGCTCGGCGACACGTTGATCGCACTGCTGCGCGACGGCGCCGATTGGGCCAGCGTGCAGCGCACCAACAACGTCGCCGACCCGAAGCGCCTGCAGCCCGGCAGCCTGCTGCGCATCCCCGCCCACCTGCTGCGCGAGCAGCCGACCGTCGCCGAGGTGGTGCATGCCTACGGTAGCGTCACCGTCACCCGCGCCGCCACCGAAACCGCGATCGCGCTGGCCAGCGGCGAGAACCTGGCCGCGGGCGACGTGGTGCGCACCGGCGCGCAGTCGTCGACCACATTGCGTTTCGTCGACGGCGCGCGCGTGCTGTTGCGGCCCGACAGCGAGTTGAAGGTCGAGCGCCTGGCGCAGTCGCGGGCCGGCGCCTCGACCACGCTGCGCCTGCAGCGCGGCAGCGCCGACTCGGCGGTGCCGCCGGCGCGGGGTACGCGCGCGCCGTCGCGCTACGAGATGCGCACGCCGCAGGCCAACCTCGGCGTGCGCGGCACCGAGTTCCGCGCTGCGACCGACGGCGGCGCGACGCGGGTCGAGGTGCTCGAAGGCCGCGTCGGTGCGCGCGGTGATGGCACCGGCGCCGCGGCGCGCAGCGAATCGCAGGTCGGCGCCGGCTTCGGCGCCGTCAGCGCCGGCGGCGGCATGACCGCACCGCGTGCGCTGCCCGCTGCGCCGACGCTGGCCGGCCTGCCCGAGCGCGTCGAGCGCATGCCGCTGCGGCTGTCATGGCAAGGCGCCGCTGCCAGGCGCGTGCGCGCGCAGGTGCTGACGGCAGAAGAGCCGCCGCGCCTGGTGCTCGACGGCGTCTTCGACGCCGCGTCGGCGCGCTGGAGCCAAGACATCGCCGACGGCCGCTACGAGCTGCGCGTGCGCGCGATCGATGCCGACGGCCTGGAAGGCCGCGACACGCGCGCCGTCTTCGTGCTCAAGGCGCGGCCCGAGCCGCCGTTCATCGCCGCGCCGACGCCCGGCGGCCGCACCATCGACGACAGCGTGCGCCTGGCCTGGACGCGCAACGCCGCGGCGGCGCGCGTGCGCCTGCAAGTCGCCGACACGCCGGACTTCGCGTTGCCACGCATCGACCGCAGCGATCTCGACGCCGCCGAAGCCCGCATCGCGCTGCCGCTGGGCACGCATCACTGGCGCGTCGCCAGCATCCTGGCCAGCGGCGATCAGGGCCCGTTTTCCGATGCGCACAGCTTCACCCGTACCCTGCCCCCCGCGGCGCCGCCGCCGGCCGAGCCGCAGAAGAACGACGACGGCCTGCTGCTGCGCTGGCCTTCGAGTGCGCCCGCGGGCACACGCTGGCAGGTGCAGGTGGCGCGCGACGCGGCCTTTGCGCCAGTCGTCAGCGACGAGACCGTGACCGAGCCGCAGCTGCTGCTGCGCGACCCGCCGGCCGGCACCTACTTCCTGCGCGTGAAGACGATCGACGCCGATGGCTTTGCCGGCCCGTTCGGCCAGGCGCAGCAGATCGAGGTGCCGCGCTCGCCGTGGTGGTGGCTGATCGTTCCCGCGGTGTTGTTTCTGCTGTGAGCCTGCGACAACAGAGCCCCCTGGCAGCGGCCCGCGGCCGCAGACCACAGAGCCCCCTGGCAGCGACCTGTGGCCGCTGCCGCCCCCCGAGGGGGACGTTCACCTCGGGAGCGGCCCGTCGCAGACCACACCTGGCAGCGACCTGGGGCCGCTGCCGCCCCCCGAGGGGGGCGTTCACCTCGGGAGCGGCCCGTCGGTGAACCAGGAACGCCGTCTCACGTCGCTCTGGTGGGTGCCCGGCGGCGCATTGCTGGCCGGGCTGCTGCTGGCCGCGCTGCCGCTGCACGAGACGCTGTCGCGCCCTTTCGTCGATGCGCAGTCGCGCTGGGCTGCCGCGCCGCAGCCGGTGCAGGGCGTGCTCATCATCGACATCGACGACGCCTCGCTGCGCGCGCTGCAGCCACGGCTGGGCGCGTGGCCGTACCCGCGCGACGTCTACGCGCTGGCGATCGAGACGCTGCGCGACGCCGGCGCGAGCGCGATCGCGATCGATCTGCTGCTGTCGGAGCCGGGCAACGGCGACCGGGCGCTGTCGCGCGCGCTGGCCCGCAACGGCGCGCCGGTGGTGCTGGCCGCCGCCGGCCTGCGCGGGCCGGCGCTGCACGGCTCGCTGTCGGGCGGCACCGAAACGCACCGTGCTTCCCGCGCCGTGGCCGACAGCACGCTGCCGGCGCAGAGCTGGCCCGAGCTGGCCTGGCCGGTGACCGGCATCTGGCCGGCGCCGCAGCAGATGCCGCGCATCGGCGTCATCACCGACCCGCTCGACGACGACGGCCGGCTGCGCCGCACGTCGCTCTGGCATGAGGCCGCGGGTCAACGTTGGCCGTCGTTCGCGCTGGCGGTGTGGCAGGCCACGGCGCCGCCGGCCGCAGCCGACAGAACGCCGGATTGGCCGGTCGATGCGCAGGGGCGCATCACGGTGCCGGCGCTGTTGCCCGGCCAGATGGCGCCGGTGATGCCGTTCGAGGTGCTGGCGCGCGCTGCACTGGGTGATGCCCGCGGCCGTGAACTCGAGGCCGAGGTGCGCGGCCGCGCGGTCTTCATCGGCAGCAGCGCGCTGCTCGGCGACGCGGTGCTGGTGCCCGGCGGCCAGGTTAGCGGCACCGCGCTGCTGGCGCAGACTTACGCCGCGCTGCGCGACGGCGCCGTCATCGCGCCGCCGTCGTGGCGCACCGAAGTTGTCCTGATGGCCCTGGCGCTGGTGCCAGCGCTGCTGACCTGGCGCCGCGGCCGCGCGCGGCCGGCCCGCGACGCTGCCGAAGCGCTGCTCGGCGTGGCCGCCGTCGCCGCCGCCGGCTGG
This sequence comes from Burkholderiales bacterium, assembly GCA_031396005.1. Lineage (GTDB taxonomy): Bacteria > Pseudomonadota > Gammaproteobacteria > Burkholderiales > Burkholderiaceae_C > CADEEN01. The sequence goes on along the minus strand of JANNJX010000631.1, from coordinate 26 downwards.
GCCTGGGCGCATTGGGGGCAGACGCA
>JANNJX010000580.1:0-1616 GCA_031396005.1 Burkholderiales bacterium | reverse complement strand
CATCACGCTGCAAGGCGGCAAGAACCGCTACGGCATGGCGGCGCTCGACGGCATCAAGCTGCATCTCGACGCCGTGAACGACGCCGGCGGCGTGCACGGCCGCAAGATCGTGCTGCGCACGCTCGACGACGACAACAAGGGTGCTGCGGCAGAAGCCAATGCGCGCAAGCTGCTCGCCGATGGCGCGTTCATTCTGTTTGCGTCGCAGGAGGGCGGGCCGTCGACGGCCGTGGCCAAAGTGGCCGAAGAACTGCGCGTGCCCTTCTTCGGTCCGATGGCCGGCTCGCCGAACCTGCGCCGGCCGCACTCACCGATGGTGTTTCCGGTGCGCGCCGAGCACAAGGACGAGTTCCGCGCGCTGATGCAGTGGGGCCAGCGCACGGGGCTGAAGAGCGTCGGCTTTTTCCATGCCGACTCCGACGTCGGCCGAGCACACCTGGAGAACGTCAAACTAGCTGCTGCCGAGTTCGGCATGAACGTGACGATGGCGCTGCCGTTCAAGGGCGACATCAGCGAGCAAATGCTAGACGAGATGGCCGGCCAGATCGACGCCGCACAACCCGACATGATGTTCAACCATGGTAGCGCGAGCGTCTACGCCAAGCTGATCGCCAAGGCGCGCAAGACGCGCATCAAGACGACCTTCATGGCCGTCAACTCCGGCTCGACGCAACTCGCTGCCGAGCTGGGGCCGCTGGCGCACGGCATGGTGTTCGCGCAGGTGGTGCCGAGTCCGTGGGAGCGCAAGCATCCGATCTCGCGCGAATTTCAGGAAGCAATGGCCAAGTCGCGGCCCGGCGTCGCTTTGTCTTATGGCGGCCTCGAGGGCTACCTGACCGCCAAGGCGCTGGTGCTGGCGTTGCAGGCCAGCGGCAAGACCCTGACTCGGGCCGGTTTCGTTGCGGCGCTCGAGCGCTCGAGCTTCGACCTCGGTGGCATGACGGTGCGCTACTCGAACCAGTCGCACGACGGTTCGCGCTTCGTCGATTTGTCGATGTTCTCGCGCGACGACCGCTTCATCCACTGAGGCTTTGGCTGCGGCGTAGACTCCGACGCTCTACGGAGTGCCTTGCCATGTTTGCCATCGATTCGATCCTCGCCGATGCTGCCAGCATCGCCAAACTGCGGCGCGACATCCACGCCCACCCCGAGCTCTGCTTCGAAGAAAAGCGCACCAGCGACCTGATCGCCAAAGCGCTGACCGACTGGGGCATTCCGGTGCACCGCGGCATGGGAACGACGGGCGTCGTCGGCATCGTCAAGGGCGGCACGTCGTCGCGCGCCGTGGGCCTGCGCGCCGACATCGACGCGTTGCCGATGACCGAGCACAACCAGTTCGAACACGCGAGCCGGCACGCCGGCAAGATGCACGCCTGCGGCCACGACGGCCACACGGCGATGCTGCTCGGCGCGGCCAAACACTTTTCGAAGCAGCGCGATTTCGACGGCACCGTTTATCTGATCTTCCAGCCCGCCGAAGAAGGCGGCGGCGGCGCGCGCGAGATGATCAAGGACGGCCTGTTCGACAAGTTTCCGATGGAGGCGATCTTCGGCGCGCACAACTGGCCGGGCATGAAGGCCGGCCAGTTCGGCGTCAAGACCGGGCCGTGTTTTGC
>JANNJX010000571.1:0-3745 GCA_031396005.1 Burkholderiales bacterium | reverse complement strand
CACCTCGGGCGTGGCCAGTGTCGCCTTCAACTCGGCGTTGAGTTTGTCGACGATCGGCTTGGGCGTGCCCGCCGGCGCCAGCAGCCCCATCCAGACGTAGGCCGAGTAGCCGGCAAAGCCGGACTCGGCCAGCGTCGGCACGTCGGGCAGCTGCGCCGCGCGCGTCACGCCGGTGGTGGCCAGCGGGCGCAGCTTGCCGGCCTTGATGTGCTTGACCATCGCCGCCGCGCCGGGCAGCGCCATCGGCACCGTGCCGCCGAGCAGGTCGGTCACGGCCTGGCCGCTGCCTTTGTACGGGACGTGGACGAGTTGGATGCCGGCCATCGACGCGAACATCGCCATGAACAAATGCTGGCCGCTGCCGTTGCCCGACGAGGCGTAGTTCAGCTTCCCCGGCTCGCGCTTGGCCAGCGCCACCAACTCGGCGACGCTGTTCACCGGCAGCGACGGGTGCACCACCAGCACGCCCGGCTCGCGGCCGAGCAGCGACACGCCGGCAAAATCGTCCGCCGGGTTGAAGGCCAGCTTGCCGGCGTACAGCGTGGCGCTGATGGCGTTGGTCTGCGAGGCCAGCAGCAGCGTGTAGCCATCGGCCGGCGCCTTGGCCACGAGTTCGCTGCCGATCGTGGCGCCGGCGCCGGGCCGGTTCTCGATGAGGACCTGCTGCTTCAGGCGCCGGCCGAGCTGCTCGGCGATGGCGCGCATCGGCCCGTCGACGGCGCCGCCGGGCGAGAACGGCACGATGACGCGGATCGCCCGCGCCGGGTAGTCGCTCTGCGCGCGCACGAGTGCCGGCAGCGCGAGCGACGCAGCGATCAGATGGCGACGTTGCATGAGAGCGTGTCCTTTCAGGTTTCGAATCCGCCGGCCACACGCAGCGCCCGCGCCTGGGGGCCGGCCAGGGCATCGACAAAGCGCGATGCCAGCACCGGATCGGCTGCGCGCGAGGTCACGGCCGCCACGTACTCGGTGGCCAGCTCGAATTGCTGCGGCAGCGGCGCCACCAGGCGCACCCCCGGCGTGTAGAGAATCTCCGTGTGCTGCGTGCAGCCGATCGGCTTCGCACTCGTGCTCGCAGCGAGCTCGCGCATGGCCGTCGCGCCGTTGGCAAACGCGCGCAGGCGAGCCTGCACATCGGCGTCGATGCCGAGTTCGCGCAGCACCTTGGCGACGTGGATGCCGGCGGTGGAGCGTTCCGTGTCCGGCACGAAGATCGCATCCGCGGCGAGCAGCGCGGCACGCAAGTCGGCCGCCGAAGCTACGCTGGGCGACGCGTCGTTGCTGCGCACGGCGATGCCGGTGCGCACGCGGCCGAGCGTGGCGCGCGTCTCGCCGCGCACCGCGCCGCGGCTGGTCAGCGCATCGATCAGTGCCGCAGTGAGCACGATCACGTCGCAGGGCTCGCCGGCATCGAAGCGTTGCTGCATTGCACCGACGGCGCCGAAGTGGGCCGACACCGCAACGCCGGCCTCGGTTGTGAAGGCGGGCTCGACCGCTCGCGCCAAGCCCTGCGCGGCGCCCGCGGACAACAAGTGCAACGTCACTCGGCTTTGGCCCCGGAGAACTTGACCACCTTGGCCCACTTGGCGATGTCGGCATCGACATAACGCGTGAACTCGTCGACGCCCATCGTCATCGGCGTCGCGCCCTGCGCGCCCCAGGCGCGTTGCGTGTCGGCGCTGGCGGTGTACTTGGCCAGCTCGGCGTTCAGGCGCGCGATCACCGCCGGCGGCGTGCCCTTGGGCGCCATCAGGCCGAGCCACAGCGTGGCCTCGTAGCCCTTGACGCCGGCCTCGTCGATCGTCGGCACGTCGGGCAGGATGGCAGAGCGCTTGACGCCTGTCGTGGCGAGTGCCTTGACCTTGCCGGCCTTGATCTGCTCGGTCATCGTCGGGATGGCGTCGAACATCATCTCCAGCTGGCCGCCGATGACGTCGCTGCGCGCGCCAGCGCTGCCGCGGTACGGGATGTGCACGATCGACACGCCGGCCATCGCCTTGAACAGCTCGCCGGCCATGTGGTACGGCGTGCCCGGACCCGACGACGCGTAGCTCATGCCGCCCGGTTTGGCCTTGGCAGCTTTGATCAGATCGCCGAGCGTGTTGAACGGCAGCCCGGGCTTGGTGACGAGCACGAGGTCGGAGTAGCTGAGCGGTGCGATCGGCGCGAAGTCGCGCAACAACATGAACGGCTTGTTCGCAATCAGCGACTCGTTGACCGTGTGCGCGTTCGACATCAACAGCAGCGTGTAGCCGTCGGGCGCGCTCTTGGCCACGCTGTCAGTGCCGATCACCGAGCCGCCACCGGGACGGTTGTCGATAAGCACGCTCTGCCCGAGAGCGCCCTGCAGATGCTGCGCCACCGCGCGGCCGAAGACATCGGCCGAGCCGCCGGGCGCAAACGGCACGACGATGCGCAGCGGCTTGTTCGGCCAGTCCTGCGCCGACACGCCCACGCTCATCACCAAGGCCGACAGGGCCACAACGATTGATTTCATGCGCCGACTCTAGGGGCCGCGACGGCGTCGGGTCAATGCGGTATGCACTGAGGAGGGTTTGCGCTTCAATCGCGCACACGCCACTTTATCGGAACACCCTGCCATGAATCGCCTCGTCGCCGCGCTGTTCTGCGCCCTTGCATTGACCGCTCACGCACAGAGCGCTTGGCCCGACGCCAAGCCGCTGACGATGATCGTGCCCTTCCCGCCGGGCGGCGTGGCCGACACCGTGGCGCGGCCTGTGGCCGAGGCGCTGGCGCGCGAGTTGAAGCAGCAGGTCGTCGTCGAGAACCGCGCCGGCGCCGGCGGCGCCACGGGCATCGGCGCGGCCTCGCGCGCTGCCCCCGACGGCTACACGATCCTGCTGTCGCTGTCGTCGATCTCGATCCTGCCCGAGGCCGACAAGCTGCTCGCGCGCAAACCAGCGTTCACCTTGGACCAGTTCAAGCCGATCGCGCGCTTCACCGCCGACCCGACCGTGCTGGTCGTGCGCGCCGACGCACCGTGGACGACGCTCGCGCAGTTCGTCACCGAGCTGAAAACGCAGCCCGGCCGCTACAACTACGGCAGCTCGGGCAACTACGGCACGATGCATGTACCGATGGAAATGCTGAAGGCCAGCGCCGGCTTTCGCATGACGCACATCCCCTACACCGGCGCCGGGCCGGCGCTGCTGGCGTTGCTCGGCGGCCAGGTCGATGCGGTGGCCACCGGTCCGTCCACCGTGGCCCAGCAGATCAAGGCCGGCAAGCTGCGCGCGCTGGCGCATTGGGGCGACAAGCCCTTGTCGGCGCTGCCGGACGTGCCGAGCTTGAAGCAGAGCGGCTACGCGACGACGTTCGCGCAGTGGTCGGCGCTGTTCGTGCCGGCAGGTACGTCGGACGACATCGTTGCCAAGCTGCGCGCTGCCGCAAAGAAGGTCGCCACGGACCCGGCGGTGGTGCAAACCATCAACCGTGCCGGCAGCCCGATCGAATACCTCGACGCGCCCGAGTTTCAGAGCTACTGGAACGCCGATGCGGCATTGATGACCGAGGCGGTGAAGAAGATCGGCAAGGTGGAGTGACGCCTCACGCCGTCGCACGCAACGCGGCCTCGGTGGCCGCATCGGCCGGATAGAACAACTCCCCCGTCAGCTCGGCCAGCGTCACGTCCCGCGGCGAGCCGAAGGTCGCCAGCGTGGTGAACAGCGACAGCCGCTGGCCGGCGACGTCGAGCACACAGGGCACGAGCAACGGGTTCGTCGGC
>JANNJX010000570.1:0-1699 GCA_031396005.1 Burkholderiales bacterium | reverse complement strand
GACAACGGCTACTCGAACCGTAGGGCACGCAAGAAGCGCCGGCGTTAGGCGTCAGCCCGCGCCTGTGCTCGCGCCCGAATCGAGCAGGTGCCGCTCGACATCGTCGGGCCGGGATCCCGCGGCCTGGACCGCCTCTTCGAGCTGCGTTTGCGTGATGCCGAAATGCTCGATCCAACGCTGCACACAGGCCTGGTCGGCTAGATCGATCGAGTCGTCGCTGGGTTTCATGCTGCGCACTGTGCGCGCAGCACGGCGCCCGGCCTGTCGGACGATGGCTACTTCAGCAACAGCTCCTCGACGAAACGCACCATCGCGTAGAACTGAAAGTCCGCGTTCTCCTTGCGCGCGAAACCGTGGCCCTCGTTCTCGCCGCGCAGATACCACACAGGCGAGCCGTTGGCGCGAACCTTGGCGACGATCTGCTCGCTCTCGAGGGCACGCGCGGATCGTTCTTGCCTTGCACGACGAACAGCGGCTTGCTGATCTTGTCGGCGTTGTTCAGCGGCGCCGTCTTCTCCATCCAGGCGCGTATCGCCGGATCGCGCTCGTCGCCGTACTCGACACGACGCAGGTCGCGGCGGTAGCTTTCGGTGTTGGTGAGGAAGGTGACGAAGTGGCTCGGCCCGACGATCGGCACACCGCCGACGATGCGGTCGCTGTAGTGAACCGCAACGGCCAACGTCATGTAGCCGCCGTAGCTGCCGCCGGTGACCAGCACACGCGACGCGTCGAGATCGGGCTGCTGCGCGATCCAATCGAGCAGGGCGCCGATGTCCTTCACCGAGTCTTCGCGTTTGACGCCGTTGTCGAGCGTGAGGAAGGTCTTGCCGTAGCCGGCCGAGCCGCGCACGTTGGGTTGGATGACGGTGACGCCGAGTTCCTGGATGAAGTAGTTCCAGCGTGCCTGAAAGCCCATCTGCGCTTGCGCTTCGGGGCCGCCGTGGATCGAGACGATGACCGGCCGCTTGCCGGCAAAGCGCGCGGGAGGGCGCGTGACGATGCCGGAGATCGCCAGGCCGTCGAAGCTCTTCCAGCGCACCACCGACTGATCGGAAAAGGTCGTTGGATCGATGCCCGCCGGCGCCTGCGCACGCGTCCATTGCTCGCTGCGTCCTGTCGCCGGGTCGAGCGCGAACAACTGGCTCGGCCCTTTGGCGCTGTTGATCGAATACGCCATGCGGTGCAGGCCGCGATGAAAGCCCATCGTGCCGATGCCGCCCGGCGGCACGGCAGGCGCCGCCGTTTCCTTCAACGTCGCGGCGTCGAACACGCGCAGCTCGTCGCGGCCATCGACGTTGGCCTGGGCAACGATCCAGCGCCCGTCGTCCGACGGCGCCGCGCCCGTCACGTCCCACGGAATGTGACCGCTGATGCGCGTCAGCGCGCCGCTGGCCACATCGAGCGCCATCAGCTCGCGAAACTCGCCGGCGCGGTCGCTGATGACGTACAGGCGCTTGCCGTCTTTGGAGAAGCCGGCGTCGAAGTGGGTAGCCTTGACCTGCTCGCCTGCGGCGGGCAGCAACTGCCGCGCCGCGCCGCCGGCCAGATCGACCCGCCAGACCTGCGACTCGGCGGCCGACAGGTAGCGCGTGAAGGCCGCGCTGCGCCCGTCGTCGGACACCGATCCTCCGAACCAGCCGGGGCCGGGCAGGTCGGTCAGCTTGCGCCGCGATTGCGGCTGCTCGGGATCGACGATCCA
>JANNJX010000567.1:0-8808 GCA_031396005.1 Burkholderiales bacterium | reverse complement strand
GTTGACGGGTGGAACGAAGGCCATCGGGTCATCCCGCAGGTTGAATGACGGATCGTCATCTTAGGGTGAAGAATCTTCGCTTGCCGTCACGCAGTGCAGCGCCGATATTTGCGCTACGAACGACAGGAGACCATTCACATGCTGCTCAAAGACAAGGTTGCCGTGATCACCGGCGGCGCCGGCCCCAACGGCCTGGGTTTCGCCGCCGCCAAGCTGATGGCCGCGCAAGGCGCGCGCGTTGCCGTGCTCGACCTGGCGCGCGCCGAGCCGGCCGCTGCTGCAGCGAAGCTGGGCGACGGCCACCTTGGTCTGATCGCCGACGTCACCGACAAAGCCTCTTGCGATGCTGCCGCGGCGGCGGTGCTCATCGCCTTCGGCCGCATCGACATCCTGGTCAACAACGCCGGCATCACGCAGCCGGTGAAGACGCTCGACATCACCGGCGCCGACTATGACTGCGTCCTCGACGTCAGCCTGCGCGGCACGCTGCACATGTCGCAGGCGGTGCTGCCGGCGATGCGCGAAGCAAGGAGCGGCTCGATCGTCTGCATCTCGTCGGTCTCGGCGCAGCGCGGCGGCGGCATCTTCGGCGGCCCGCACTACTCGGCCGCCAAGGCCGGCGTGCTGGGCCTGGCGCGCGCGATGGCGCGCGAGTTCGGCGTCGAAGGCATCCGCGTCAATTGCATCACCCCGGGCCTGATCGAAACCGACATCACGCAGGGCAAGTTGAGCCCCGAGCGCAAGCAGGAGATCGAAGCCACGATCCCGCTGGCGCGCCTGGGCCGCGCGTCCGACGTGGCCGGCTGCTGCCTGTTCCTCGCCAGCGACCTGTCCGCCTACTGCACCGGCATCACGCTCGACGTGAACGGCGGCATGTTGATCCACTGAGCAAGGAGATCGCGATGACTGCCGACAAGAACAAGCTCGCCGCGCTCGAGCAGTGCGCGTACCGCATCCGCCGCTACGCGCTGCGCATGGGCGAGGTGCAAGGCCAGGGCTACATCGGCCAAGCGCTCGGCTGGGCCGACGTGCTGGCTGTCGCTTACGGTCACGCGCTGAACCTGCGCTCCAAGGAGCCCGAGTGGGAAGGCCGCGACCGCTTCCTGCTCTCGCACGGCCACTACGCGATCGCGCATTACGCCGCGCTGATCGAGGCCGGCATCCTTCCCGAGAGCGAACTCGACAGCTACGGCAGTGACGACAGCCGCCTGCCGATGTCGGGCATGGCCACCTACACGCCGGGCATGGAAATCTCCGGCGGCTCGCTCGGTCAAGGCTTGGCGATCGGCGTCGGCATGGCGCTGGCGCTGCGCCACAAGAAGAACCCGGCCTTCGTCTACAACTCGATGAGCGACGGCGAACTCGACGAAGGCTCGACATGGGAAGCGGCGATGGGCGCCGCGCACCACGGGCTGGGCAACCTGATCTGTTTGGTCGACATCAACAACCAGCAGGCCGACGGCCCTTCCGGCAAGGTGCTCGGCTTCGAGCCGCTGGCCGACAAGTGGGCTGCGTTCGGCTGGCACGTGCAGCGCGTCGATGGCAATGACTTGCCGGCGGTGCTGAAAGCCTTCGACACCGCGCGCGCGCTCGAGGATGCGAAGCCGCGCGTGATCCTGTTCGACACGCTGATGGGCAAGGGCGTGCCCTTCCTCGAAGCGCGCGAGAAGAACCACTTCATCCGCGTCGATCCGCCCGAGTGGCAAGAAGCCCTCGCGATCCTGGACCAAGGAGCACCGGCATGAACACCACCACTGCGGGCAAGAAACGCCTCACCACCTCGGCGATGATCGCGTCGATCGCGAGCGACGATCAACGCGTCAAGGCCGCACCGTTCGGCAAGGCGCTGGTCGAGCTGGCGCAGAAGCGCCCTGAGATCGTCGGCATGACGGCTGATCTGGCCAAGTACACCGACCTGCACCTGTTCGCGCAGGCGTATCCGGAACGCTTCTTCCAGATGGGTATGGCCGAGCAGTTGCTGATGGCCGCGGCCGGCGGCATGGCCAAGGAAGGGCTGGTGCCGTTCGCAACAACGTACGCCGCGTTCGGCACGCGCCGCGCCTTTGACTTCATCCACCAGGTGATCGCGGAAGAGAACTTGAACGTCAAGATCTGCTGCGCGCTGCCCGGCCTGACCACCGGCTACGGCCCGAGCCATGCCGCGATCGAAGACATCGCGATGATGCGAGGCGTGCCCGGCTTCGTGATCGTCGATCCGTGCGACGCGCTCGACATCGAGCAGGCCGTGCCGCAGATTGCCGATCACCCAGGCCCCGTGTACCTGCGCCTCTTGCGCGGCAACGTGCCGCTGGTGCTCGACGAATACGACTACCAGTTCGAGTTGGGCAAGGCCAAGCTGCTGCGTGACGGCAACGAGGTGCTTGTCATCTCGAGCGGCTTCATGACGATGCGCGCGCTCGAAGCGGCCGAGGCACTGCGCACCGACAACATCGGCGTCGCCGTGCTGCATTGCCCGACGATCAAGCCGCTCGACGAAGCGACCATCGCCCTAGCCGTGCGCAGCAAGCCGCGCCTCGTCGTCGTCGCCGAGAACCACTCGGTGGTCGGCGGCTTGGGCGAGGCCGTGGCCAGCGCGCTGCTGCGCCATCGCGTGCAGCCGGCCGGCTTCCAACTCGCCGGTCTGCCCGACGCCTTCCTCGACGCCGGCGCGTTGCCGACGCTGCACGAGCGCTATGGCATCAGCACCGAGGCGCTATCGCGGCGGATCAAGGGCTGGTTGGGCTGAGAGGACGTGAGCGAATCCGCCATGCCCGCTCATCCTGCCCAAAGACGCCCACTCTGCGTTGCAAACCCTCGCCGTAGCCCGAGCTACGGCTGCGCTTTGCGCCTTGGTTGGCCGAATTTGAACGGTCTGCTCGGGCACGCCGGATTCATTCACATACTCTGACGGCGGCGCCCTCGGCGCTGGCTCAGGCAGTGTCCAAAGCGCTCAACTTCCCCGAGTCCAGCTCGGTCAGCAACTGCCCCAGCGCTTGCGCGTTCTTCGGATCGCTGGCGCTGTCCTTTGCATCCTGCAGCACCTCGCGAATGTGGTCGCCGGTGACGAGTTCCATGTCCCAGTCGGGGAACAGCCGCTCGCGCACCTCTTCCACTTCGCTCAACTCGATGATGTTCTCGTGGCGGCGGTCGCTGCGCAGCAGTGCCATCAGCGCTGTAACGCTGTGGCGCGGGCCTTCGAGCCACTGAAAGAAGATGCCGCTGCCGAACACCAGCATGCCGGTGATGCCATGTTCCGGGTTGCAGCGGCGCGCGGTGGCGATGATGCGCGCCACCTCCGCGTCGTCCACGCCGGCGGTGGCGCGGCTGCAATAGACCACGTTGTAAAGCGCCGGCAAAGCCAGGCTGAAACCCGGCTCGTCGCCTAGTGAATGGTGAGGTGCGCTCATGGGATGGGCCTCGGCCGGCGCGTGCAACGCGCACAGGCTTGTATTGCTTGAGCGGGCGAGCATAGTGCAGGCGTGAAAACACGTCACGGTGCAGTCTGCTCTCATATCCCTCGTAAGTTCGATCCACTGTCGCCGACTGAAGGATAGAGCCGCTTTCGGAGCCGTCGATGAATCCCGAGCCCAAGCCCACACCACTCGCACCGCCCGCAAGCCGCTTCTACCGCCACCGACTGCCGGTGCGCGTGATGCACTGGATCAACGTCGTCAGCCTGACGATCCTGCTGATGAGTGGTCTGAACATCTTCAACGCGCACCCGTCGCTGTACTGGGGCAATGACTCGTACGGCCGCGCGCCGTGGCTGTCGATCGGGGCGGAGGACACGCCTGCCGGCCCCGTCGGCACGACCACGCTTGCCGGTCACACGTGGCAGACCACGGGCGTGCTCGGCGTGTCGCAGGTCGATGGGCAAACGCGCTCGCGCGGCTTTCCGAGCTGGGCCACGGTGCCGGGGCCGCAGTGGCTGTCGATGGCGCGCCACTGGCACTTCTTCTTTGCGTGGGTGTTCGTCATCAACGGCATCGCCTATCTGCTGTACTCGCTGGCCAGCCGCCACCTGACGCGCGACCTGCTGCCCACGCGCGACGAACTGCGCGGCATCGGCCGCTCGATAAAGGACCACCTGCGCTTCAAGCACCCCACCGGCGAAGCGGCCAAGCGCTACAACGTGCTGCAGAACATCGCCTACCTGACGGTCATCTTCGTGTTGCTGCCGCTGGTGGTCGTGGCCGGCCTGGCGATGTCGCCGCGCCTGGACGCGGTGTGGCCAGGCTGGGTCGATCTGCTCGGCGGGCGCCAATCGGCGCGCTCGCTGCACTTCATTGCCGCCTCCGGGCTGCTGCTGTTCACGGCGGTGCATCTGTTCGAGGTTGTCATCGCCGGGGTCTGGAACGAACTGCGATCGATGATCACCGGTTGGTACACGTTGCCGGTCGACAAATCCGAGAAGGCCGCGCCATGAAGCCGAATCCGAAGTCGACCGCGCGCCTGATGCGCCGCAACCAACGCCAGCGCCGCCACCTACTGCGCGGCACCGTGGCGGCAGCCGGCGCAGCGCTGCTCGCTGGCTGCGACCGGCTGTCGAACAACGAAGCCTTCGTCGAAGTGTTGAAGAGCGCGGAGCACCTGAGCAGCGCGGCGCACAAGCTGGTGGCGCCGCGGACGGCGATGGCGCAGGAGTTCGCGCGCAAGGACATTGCACCGACCTTTCGCAGCAACGGCACGCAGGACCCGACGGACGAGGACTACCGCGCCCTGGCCGTATCGGGCTTTGCCGACTACAAGCTCGCCGTCAGCGGCCTGGTCGAGCAGCCCGCCGAGTACTCGCTGGCGCAACTGCGCGCGCTGCCGTCGCGCACGCAGATCACGCGCCACGATTGCGTCGAAGGCTGGAGCTGCATCGGCCAGTGGAAGGGCGTGCCGCTGGCGGCGCTGCTCGCGTCGGCCAAGCCGCAGCCTACGGCGCGCTTCGTCGTCCTGCGCTGCTTCGACTCGATGGACGAGGCCGACGCCGACACCGATTCCAGCTACTACGAGAGCATCGATTTCGACGATGCCCTGCACCCGCAGACGATCCTGGCCTACGAGTTGAACGACCAGCCGCTGCCCGTCAGCAACGGCGCGCCGCTGCGCCTGCGCGTCGAGCGCCAGCTCGGCTACAAGCACGCCAAGTACCTGCGCGAAATCGAGTTGGTGGCGAGCCTGGCCGAGATCCGCGGCGGCAAGGGCGGGTACTGGGAGGACGAGGGGTACGAGTGGTATGCGGGGATTTGAGGTCAGCCCGCCACCGCCTCGCGCACGAACTCCAACCGATCCTGCCCGAAGAACATCTCGTCGCCGACGAAGCAGGTCGGTGCGCCGAACACGCCGCGCGCCGCGGCCTGTTCAGTCTGCGCCACCAGCGCGGCCTTGACCTCGGGGTCGGCGACGAGGGCGGCGAAGGCCTCTGCATCGAGGCCGGCCTTGGTGAGCACGGCCGCCACTTCGCCCGCGTCCCCAAGGTTGCGCGGCTGCACCCACATCGCATCGAACACGGCATCGACATAGCGCGTGAAGGCCTCGGGTGACTGCTTCATCTGCACGCCGACTGCGCCGCGCATCAGCGTCAGCGTGTTGATGGGGAAGTGCGGGTTGAACGTGAACGGCACGCCGTAGCGCGCCGCCCAACGCACAATATCGCGGTTCATCCAGCGGCCCTTCGCAGGCACGCTGACCGGGCTGGCGTTGCCGGTGGCCTTGAAGACGCCGCCGAGCAGCATCGGCTTGTAGATCAGCTGCGCGCCGGTCTCGCGCGCGATGCGCGGCAGTTGCGTGTGCGCGAGGTAGGTCGTCGGGCTGCCGAAGTCGAACCAGAACTCGATCGTCTTGCTCATCACCAGGTCTCCATCCAAGGCCGCAGGTCCATCTCGTGCGTCCACGCACTGCGCGGCTGGCAGTGCAGTTGCCAATACGCCTCCGCGATGTGCTCGGGATTCAGGATGCCGTCCTTGTCCTTGAGCGCATAGCGCTGCGGAAAATTCTCGGCGATGAATTGCGTGTCGATCGCGCCGTCGATCACCGTGTGCGCCACGTGCAGGCCCTGCGGCCCCAGCTCGCGCGCCATGCTTTGCGCCAGCGCGCGCAGTGCATGCTTGGCGCCGGCGAACGCGGCAAAGCCGGCGCCGCCGCGCAGGCTGGCCGTGGCTCCCGTGAAGATGATCGTGCCGCGGCCGCGCGGCAGCATCGCGCGCGCCACTTCGCGCCCGACCAGGAAGCCGGCCAGCGCTCCCATCTCCCAGACTTTGCGGTACACGCGCTCGGTCGTGTCGGTGACGGCAAAGCGTACGTTGGCGCCGATGTTGAACACGGCCACCTCGATCGGCGCGATGTCGCGTTCGATCTTCGCCACGAGTTCGGTCACCGCGGCTTCATCGCGCGCGTCGGAGCCGAAGCCATGCGCCTGGCCGCCGCTGTCCTTGATGCTCTGCACCAGCGGTTCGAGCTTGTCGGCGGTGCGCCGCGTGACGCAGGCGATGTAGCCTTCACGCGCAAAGCGCCGCGCGATTGCGCCGCCGGTGGCATCGCCGGCGCCGATGATGAGGGCGGCCTTGAGCGTAGCCATGGGCTGGCCCTCAGCGCCCGCGCAAATGCGCCGGCGCCTCCAGCCGCTTGGCCACCATCGCCAGCGTCAGCGACAACACCAGGTAAACAGCAGAGATCAGCAGGTACGGCTCCCAGTAGCGCGAGTAAGCGCCGGCGACGGTGCGCGCCGCGAGCGCGAGTTCGGCAAGACCAATCGCAGACACGAGCGACGAGTCCTTGATCAGCGTGATGCCTTCGTTGACCAGCGCCGGCACCATGCGGCGAAAGGCTTGCGGCAGGACGATGGTCTGCATCGTCTGCGCGTGTGTCAGGCCCAGGCTGTAGCCGGCCTGCGTTTGCCCGCGCGCGATGCTCTGGATGCCGGCGCGAAAGATTTCGCTGATGTAGGCGCCGGCGTTCAACGTCAGCGCTAATGCGCCGGAGAAGAACGCGCCATGCTCTTGCCTGAACGTGCGTGCAGCATCACCACTGAGCAGCAGGCCGCCGTCCGGGTGGATCAGCGCCGGCATCAGCGCAAAGTGCACGAGCAAAATCTGCACGAACAGCGGCGTGCCGCGGAAGAAGGTGACGTACGCCGCCGTGATCCAGCGCGTGAACTTCAGGCCCCAGGCGAGCAGCGGGTTCGAAGGCTGCGGCGCGTCGTGCGAGCTGCTGATGAGGCCGAGCAGCACGCCCAGCGCGAGGCCGGCGGTGAGCGCGATCAGCGTGAGCTGGATCGTCATCCACAGGCCGGCGAGGAACAGCGGCCCGTAGCCGGCCAGGATCTCCCAACGCAGACCCATGGCCGATGCTGCCGTCTACTTCACTTCGACGCTGCGGGGGCGGGTGCTACTGCGGCCATCGGCGCAGCCGGCTCGGTGCCGAAATACTTCTTGAAAATCGTGTTGTACGACCCATCGGCCTTGATCGCGGCAATACCTTCGTTCATCTTGCCGACGAGCTCGGCGTTGCCCTTCTTCACCGCAAAGCCGTACTGCTCGGGCGCGAACTCCTTGTCGCTGACCATCTTGAACTTGCCGCCCGGGTTGTTGGCGACGTAGTGGATGACGACGCCGTTGTCGGCGACGACGGCATCGACGCCGCCGGCTTCCAATTCCTTCAGCGCCAGCGGCGTGGACTCGAAGCGTTTGATGTTGGTGCTCGTCTTGCCGAGCAGCTTGGTCACCGCCTCGTCGCCGGTGGTGCCGGTCTGCACGCCGACCTTGGCCTTCTTCAAATCGGCGAACTTGGTGATCTTGCCGTTGTCCTTCACCGCAATCAGCTGCACCGCGTCGAAGTACGGGTTGGTGAAGTCCATCGTCTGCTTGCGCTCGTCGGTAATCGTCACCGAAGACGCGACCATGTCACGGTCACCCTGGCCGAGGGCGTTGAAGATGCCTTCCCACGGCGTGTTGACGAACTTCACCTGCACGCCGGCCTTGGCCGCAGCGGCGTTGACGACGTCGATGGTGAAGCCGACGATCTCGCCCTTTTCGTTCTGGCTCTCGAACGGCGCATACGCGGCGTCGGTGCCGACGACATAAACCTTGGCCGGTGCGGGCGCTGGCGCCGAGGCCGGGGGCGCAGCCGCAGCGGGCGGCGGCGGTGGCAGCTCTTTCTTGCCGCAGGCGGCGAGCAGCGCGGCAGCGGCGAACAGGCCGCTGGTCTTCAAGAATTGGCGGGTGGTGAGGCGCATGGTGACTCTGTCCGTGGCAGTCGTGTGAAGTGGCGCAGTTTATGCGCATGGCGCTCACGGATTTGTTTTTGTCGGTCGGGCCAGCCGCCAGACCATGAAGCCGAGTACCGCCACGCCGGCGAGCAGCACCGACCAAAGCAGCCATGGCCGCAGTGCAGCGCGCCGCTGTTGCGCTTGCGCCGCGCGTGCCACCGCTGTGACCTCGCTCCACTGGCCGAGCGTGGCGCTGCCGAAGCGCTCGCGTTCCTTGTCGAGCGACGGCACCAGGGTCGCGATCGGCAGCGCCGACGGCGCCGTGACCTTGGCTCCGGCTTGCAGTGTGTACGGCGGTTGGCCTTGTGCAGCGAAAACCAGACTCGCCAACGGCGCCTGCACAATGAGTTGTGTTTGTGCGGTGTCGAGCGCGGCAGCGCGCGCGTCGGGCAACACGCGCACGTAGCGCGCGTGGGCGGTGACGGCCAACGGCGGTGAGCTCGCGACGTCGGTGCCGCGCTCGAGGCGATAGAACACCGCCGCGCCGAGTTCACGCCACGGCGCGTTGGCATCGTCGCGCGCTTGCAGACGCACGGGAGCGACGAGCGTGCCGC
>JANNJX010000543.1:0-1680 GCA_031396005.1 Burkholderiales bacterium | reverse complement strand
CGCACGCGGTGGAACATCAGCGCCATCTTCATCGCCGTGTCCACCGCCTCGGAGCCCGAGTTGACGAAGAAGATGCGGTTCAGCCCGGCCGGCGTGTATTCGCTGACGCGCTGCGCGAGCTCGAACGCTTTGGGGTGCGCGCGCAAGAACGGCGCGGTGAAGTCAAGCGTCTGCAACTGCTGATAGACCGCTTCGGCGATCTCGCGCCGGCAGTGGCCCGCGGCCACGCAGAACAGGCCCGACGAGGCGTCGATGACCTGCTTGTTTTCCGGCGTGTAGAAGTACATGCCTTCGGCGCGCGCGAACAGGCGCGGTTCGGCCTTGAACTCCTTGTTCGCCGAGAACGGCATCCAGTACGGTTGCAGCGAGGTGCTGACTTGCGGTTCGGCGTGGCCCATGACGGTCTCCTTCGGCAGTGGTGGCGGATTGTCGGCCCGAAGCGTGATGCGTGTCTAACGAAAGACCACGGTCTTGTGCCCGTTGGCCAGCACCCGCCGCTCGGCATGCCAGACGACGGCGCGCGCCAGCACCGCACATTCGGTGTCGCGGCCGATGGCCGTCAGCTGCGCCGGGCTCATCGCATGGTCGGCGCGCGCGATGTCCTGCTCGATGATCGGTCCCTCGTCGAGATCGCCGGTGACGTAGTGCGCCGTGGCGCCGATCAGCTTGACGCCGCGGTCGAACGCCTGCTGGTACGGTCGCGCGCCCTTGAAGCTCGGCAGGAACGAGTGGTGGATGTTGATCGCGCGGCCCGACAGGTCGTGGCACAGCCGCTCCGACAGCACCTGCATGTAGCGCGCGAGCACGACGAGCTCGACGTTCTCCTGCGCCAGCAGCTCGCGCAGCCGGTCTTCGGCGCGCTCCTTGGTTGCGGCTGTGACCGGGATGTGGTGGAACGGGATGTCGTAGCTCGCCGCGAGCTGGTAGAAGTCGCGGTGGTTGGAGACGATGGCGCGAATGTCCAGCGGCAGCAGTTGCGAGCGGTAGCGGAACAGCAGGTCGTTCAGGCAATGGCCGAGCTTGCTGACCATGATGACGGCGGGCATGCGGGCGTTGGCGCGGTGAAGGTCCCAGCGCATGTCGTAGCGCGCCGCCAGCGCGGTGAAGGCGTCGCGCAAAGGTTCGGGCGAGGGTGTCTGCACGTCGAAGCGCACACGCATGAAGAACAGCCCGGTGCTGGCGTCGTTGAACTGTGCCGCTTCGGTGATGTTGGCTTGGTGTTCCACCAGCGAGCCGGTAACGGCATGGACGATGCCCACGCAGTCGGGGCAGGACAGGGTGACGACATAGGGTTCAGGCATGCGCGGGCTCCAGGCGAGGTGCCGCAGCATATCGAAGCGTTCGCGCCGGGCTGCGGGTAACTCCGAGCCCCAGGCCCTATGCCCGAAACTGCGCTGGCTTGATCTAAGCTGCGGGTGCCCGCGCTGCGGCCGTCACCCTCGAAAACCGCTCATCACAGGAGAGATTGCCATGACGAAGACCCGACGTGTCTTGATTTCGCTGGCCGCAGCCGCTGCCTGTGTCACCGGCGCCGCGCAAGCTCAACCGAAGGAAGTGACCTTCGCCCACCAGGACATGCTGGTGCCGCTGCGCACGGTGATGGAATCCGGCGAGCTCGAAAAGGCCACCGGCTACAAGATCAACTGGCGCATGTTCGGCGGCGGCGGCGACGTCATCAAG
>JANNJX010000510.1:0-2062 GCA_031396005.1 Burkholderiales bacterium | reverse complement strand
GAACAAGGCGCCGATCGTGCTCGTCGGCAAGGGCATCACTTTCGACTCCGGCGGCATCTCGCTCAAGGCCGGCGCCGAGATGGACGAGATGAAGTTCGACATGGGCGGTGCTGCCAGCGTGCTCGGCACGATGCGCGCCATCGGCGAGTGCAAGCCGAAGATCAACGTCGTCGGCCTGATCGTGGCGTGCGAGAACATGCCCAGCGGCCGTGCGGTGAAACCGGGCGATGTGGTGAAGAGCCTGTCCGGGCAGACGATCGAGATCCTGAACACCGACGCCGAGGGCCGCCTGATCCTCTGCGATGCGTTGACGTATGCCGAGCGCTTCAAGCCGGCGGCGGTGATCGACATCGCCACGCTCACCGGCGCCTGCGTCGTCGCCCTCGGTCACCACCACTCGGGCCTGTTCACGGCCGACGACAAGCTCGCGGAGCAACTGCTCGCCGCCAGCCGCAGCGCGCTCGACCCGGTGTGGCGCATGCCGCTGGACGACGAGTACGACGAAGGCCTGAAGAGCAACTTCGCCGACATGGCCAACATCGGTGGCCGCGCCGGCGGCGCGATCACCGCGGCGATGTTCTTGAAGCGCTTTACTGCCAAGTACCCGTGGGCGCATCTCGACATCGCCGGCACGGCGTACAAAGGCGGTGCGGCCAAGGGCGCGACCGGGCGGCCGGTGCCGCTGCTGACGCAGTTCGTATTGTCTCGCGCGGGGTGAGCGGGGGTCTGTGAAGGTCGAGTTTCATTCCGGCGTCGCCGAGCCGCTGGTCCACACCTGCCGCTTGTTGCGCAAGGCCCATGCCGCCGGCGCGCGCGTCGTTGTGCACGGCCCGCGTGCGCTGCTCGACCAGCTCGACCAGGCGCTGTGGACTTTCGATGCGCTATCGTTCTTGCCGCATGTGCGTTTGCGCGCCGGCGCGCGGCCGAGTGCGCAGCAGGCGCGCACGCCGACCTGGCTGGTCGACGACGTGGGTGCGGTCACCGACCGCGACGTGCTGGTCAATCTCGGCAGCACCCTGGTCGAGGGTTGGGAGATGTTTGCGCGGGTGATCGAGGTCGTCGCCGCCGACGAGTCTGCCGCTCAGGCGGGCCGCCAACGCTGGCGCGACTACAAGGCACGCGATGGCGTCGAGCTGGTCAACCACAGCGCCGCAGGAGCAGGTTGATGGCCGCACGCTCCGACCTGCCGACGTTGACCGAGGTCATCGACCTGCAAACCAGCGCCGCCAGCGCTTACGACCCGACGGCGCCGATGCCGATTCAGGACGAATCGGTGCCGCTCGAGGACAGCGCGTTCGGCGCGCTGCGGGTGCAAACGACGCGCCCGGTGCACGCGCTGGCACAGGATGAGGAACTGGTGGCGCAGGTGCTGGCGCGCCTGCAGCCGCGGCTCGAAGCCTGGGTCGAAGCCAAGGTGCGCCATGCGCTGGCCGAGCTGCTGCCGGTGTGGACCGAATCGGCTGCGCTGTCGGTGGCGCGTGATCTGCACGCCGAGATGCCCGAGCTGCTCGGTCTGGCGCTCGACGAGGTGCATCGGCAACGGCGGGAAAAGAGCCGCTGATAGCCCCCAAGCCCTTCCCCGCGCACAACCGCATGAGTCGCCGATTCGATGCGATTGACAGCGAATCCGAACGTATCAACCGCGCTGTAGACAACGCTTGTAGCGCTCGTCGACGCGGCGCGCGAACCACTCGGTGGTCAAGCGCCGCGTGATCTTCGGGCTCTGCAGCACGATGCGCGGCATCACGGCGCGCGGCTGGGTGCGTCCGCTGCGCTGCTCGGCCAGCGCAAACACCTTCGCCAGCAGCGGGCTGCGCTCGAAATCGGGGCCGTCGCTGCGCTCGAGCTCGCGTCGGATCGCGCGCTCGTCCATGCCCAGCGCGTCGGCCAGGCTGCGCACGGCGGATTCGGTTTGGCCGGATTCTGTCGCGCCGGCAACGAACAGGTCGCCGTCGAGGTCGATCTTGCGGCCGCTGGCCACGGCCAACGCTTGCTGAAAACCGGCGTTGCGGCTGGCGTAGCGGCCGGCGTTGAAGTCGGCGAAGCGATAGACCATCTCCGG
>JANNJX010000500.1:0-2347 GCA_031396005.1 Burkholderiales bacterium | reverse complement strand
AGCCGGTCGAGCTTGGCCGGCGGCATCTTGTGGTTGATGCCTTGCTGGAACTTGACCCACAGGCGCGGCACCGAGAAGAACACCGTCGGCTTGGCGCGCTGCAGATCGAGCGTGAACGTGTCGAGCGATTCGGCGAACCAGACCTGCATGCCGGTGGCCATCAGGCCATGCTCGACCAGCGTGCGCTCGGCGATGTGCGACAGCGGCAGGTAGGAGAGCATGCGCGCGTTGTTGTCGATCGGCACGCGCTTCAAGCCCGACTGCACGCTCCAGGCGAAGGTGCCGAAGCTGTGCATCACGCCCTTGGGCATGCCGGTGGTGCCCGAGGTGTACATGATCGTGCACATCTCGTCGGCCGGGCGCACGGGCTCGCCTACCAGCGGCGAGTGCTTCTTGATCAGGTCGTCCCAGGCCGGCGCGCCGGGCACGGCGTTGGCCGGCGCCAGCGGGTGCGTGATGCACGGCAGGCCCTTGGGCACGCCGGCTTTCATGCCGTCCCAGCCGTCGAGCTTGCCGACGAAGAGCAGCTTGGCCTCGCTGTGTTCCAGGATCTGGCGGATGGTGTCGGCCGCCAGCGTCGGGTACAGCGGCACCGAGACATGACCGGCCATCCAGATCGCCCAGTCGGCCATCAGCCATTGCGCGGTGTTCTTCGAGATCATCGCAATGTGGCTGCCGGCGGGCAGATTCAGGCTCTTCAGGTACGCAGCCATGCGCCGCGTTTCGTCCATGGTCTGCTTCCAGGTCCAGGTGCGGACTTGGCCGGCGCCCTTGGCCGCGCCGTCGTAAGGTTGGGTGAAGACGACGCGTTCCGGCGTGGTCTTTTCCCAGTGGTACAGGCGTTGCAGCGCCAGGGCTTGTGGTTCGACTGGGCTCATGGCTTGTCTCCGGCAGGATTGATTGGATGTGGCGCGCAGCGTAGCGCGTCGTCAAGCCTGTTAGCAGCGGGCTTTCCCAAGCCCCGCATAGAGCGCAGGCTCTACCCGTGCTTGTGCGGGATCAGCTCACACGACACACCGATCCCGGCGCTTCTACCCAACGAGCGCCGGGATCTGGCTTTGCCAGGCCGCTGGCGTTGCCCCCTTGCCGGGGAAGCGGCGCAGCCGCTTCGGGGGTGGGCTCAATTCACCAGGCCCGGATTGCCCTGCATGCCGATCAGCCGCGGCGTGTTCACCGCGCGCGGCGCGATCGTCTTCTGCGTCTTCAACCAAGGCTCGACGAGTTCCCACACCGGCTTCAGCCCCATCGTGCGCGCACCCTCGGCCACGGGGGCCCAGCCGGCCACCTTGTAGAGCTTGTCGGCGTCGAGCGGCTGGCCCTTCAGGCGCAAGTCGCTGATGCGCGAGCCCATCGTCGCGGTGGGTTCGATCGCGTACGTCAGACCACCGACACGCACCATGTCGCCGCCCTGCTGGTAGTACGGGTCCGGGTTGAAGAGGTTGTCGGCCACGTCTTCGAGCACGGTCTTGATCATCGCGCCGCTCATGTCATTGAGCGTCGCGTACGAATAAGTCGTCGCCGTTTGGTCCATCAGGTGCTCGCGCGTGATCGGCGAGCCGGGCAAGAGGCTCGTGCCCCAGCGGAAACCGGGCGAGAACGCGATCGGCGCGTCTTGCGTCGCCATCAGCGCGTCGAGCAGCAGCTGATCCCAGCTGCCGTTGAAATTGCCGCGGCGGTACAGCGTGCCGTCGGTCGTGGCCAGCACCTCGCGCAACTGCGCTTCGTGCGGCGCGCGAACTCTCGTGATCAGCGCAGCCATCTCGCGGTCGGCCGGCAGCAGTTGCGAGAACACCGGCAGCAGCGTGTAGCGGAAGTCGGCGACGCGCGTGCCCTTGATCTGCAAATCGAGCACGCCCAAGAACTTGCCGTTGCTGCCGGCGTTGCTGACGATGGTCTGCCACGGGCCTTTTCTCACCACCACCGGCCGCGGCACGCCGTCGTGCGTGTGGCCCCCCAGGATGGCGTCGATTCCCGAGACGCGCGTGGCCAGCTTCAAGTCGACATCCATGCCGTTGTGCGACAGCAGCACCACCGCATGCGCACCCTTGGCGCGCGCGTCGTCCACCGTCTTCTGCAGTTCTTCTTCTCGGATGCCGAAGCTCCACGCCGGCGTGAAGTAGCGCGGGTTGGCGTGAAGTAGCGCGGGTTGGCGATCGGCGTGTACGGAAAGGCCTGGCCGATCACCGCCACCGGGTGGCCGTTGATAGTGCGCATCACGTACGGCTTGAAGACCTCGTCGTTGAAGTCGGTGGTGCGCACGTTCTGCGCCAGAAACTCGATGCCGGCCGGCTTGAAGTCTTTTTCCACCACCTCCTGCACGCGCTCGGCGCCGAGCGTGAACTCCCAA
>JANNJX010000450.1:0-4065 GCA_031396005.1 Burkholderiales bacterium | reverse complement strand
GCCAGGGCCATCAACTGGCCGCTGCCGCCGCTGCGCCATTGGCGCAGGTCGTCGCTCGTGTCGAAGCGCAAGGCCGCGGTGAATTCTGCGGGGCCGCTCCACGCGAGGCGCAGCGATTGCGGCGGCGGGTCGCCACGCTTGCGTTCGCCGAGATCGACCAACCAGCCGGCGGACGTTGTCGCAGGCGTGACCGTCGTGCCCGCCGCGAGTCGCTTGACGTTGATGCGATCACCGTCGATAGAAAGCTCAATCGGCGCTGCCCACGTGCCGTCAGCCGCGGGCTTCGTGGGCAGCGGGTAGAGCGTTGCGTCGCGCTGCTGCTCCGTCGTTTGCGCTTCGGGCTGGCGTGGCGCGAGCACCGCAAACGGCACACGCTCGCCGCGCGAATCGACGATGCGCAGGTCGGCGAGGTTCGCGCTCGCGCTGCGGCCGTAGGCGTTGGCCGGCAACGGCAACTGAACCAACGCGCCGGGCGAAGACACGGTGATCGGCGCGGCGTAGCGAAACGCCGGTTCGTCGGCTGCGCTGGCCGCAGCGGCGACAAGCACTGCGCCGCAAATCGAAACGCTACGCATGCTGTTGCTCCTGTTGGCCCCGTCCTGGCAGCGGCGCCACATACCCGATGACCAGCATCAACACGCCGACGCCGATGAAAGAGACGATGCGCGTCACGGTGCCGGTGCCCGACAAATCGACCAGCATCAGCTTGGCGACCACCGCGGCCAGCAGCGCGGCGCCCACCATCCACGGCAAGCGCATCGAACGTTTGGCCGACAGCCACATCAACACCAGCGCCGTCGTCGTCCACAGCAGCGTGATGCCGGTCTGTACCGCCAGGGACTGCGTCCAGGCGTCGAAGCGCAACGGCACGTCGCCGAAGTGGTGGAAGCCGCGCACCAGCATCGCGTTCAGCCAGACGAAGGCCGCGCTGCCGACGAGCGCGATCGGCACGCCGGGCTGCGCGGCCCACTTCTCGCGCGCCGGCTCGCTGCGCAACCACAGCACCACCGCGAGCAGCGCTGCGGCGACGCCGATGTCCAGAGGGTTGATCAGCGGCACATAGGGCAGCGGCAACGCCGCGCCGTTGGAGTCGATGTTGGCCAGCAGCGTCCACAGCAGCAGGCCGGCGGCGAGCAACGCGGCTGCCATCCATTGGTACGCGACAGGCGCCGCGCTCACCGGCCAGCGGCTTGCGAGGGCGGGGCGCGGCAACAGCATCAACAGTGCCGCGGGCACCACCAACCAACCGAGCCAGCCCCAGGCGCTCACGGCATCGCCCCAGTCGATCGTCAGTGCGCGGCCTTGCAACGCGCCGAGCAGCGCAAGCACGAGCATGCCGAGCGCATGCACGGCATCACGCGCTGCAGCGGGCCACTGCGGCGCCAGACGCCACAGCACGAGCGCGTGCACGGCGAACGCGATCGGCCACGCCCACCAGCCGCCATGCTCCAACGGGCGCGCCAGCAACACCGCCAGCGTGAGGCTGGCCAGCGCCATCAGCGGCGCGTGCGCAATCACCGGCAGCGCGATGCGCGGCCATTGCAGCCGCAGCGATAGCAGCGCGTAAAGCAGCGCAATCGCACTGACGCTGACGAGCCAGGCCGCAAGCTCGAAGCGCGGCATCACGAAGAGGTCGATCTGCAGCGACGCTGCGCCGAGCAACCACAGCGTGGCCGCGCCGATCAGCAGCGGCTCGGCCACGGACTCGTTGGGCATCAAGCGAGCTGCGTCGCGCTGCGCCTGGCGAGCAACGAACAGCGCCGCTGCCAGCGACGCAGCCGCCGCCATCAGCGCGTTGAACAAGTAGGCGTTGAAGACAGCGCTCGGCGCGCTATGGCGTTCGAAGCCGAAGGCCATCGCGACGCCGGCCAGCACCAGCAGCGCGTAGCCGAAGCCGCGCGCGATGCGGCGCGACTGGCGCAAGCCGAGCCAGACGAGGCCTGCGCCTTCGAGCGCCCAGGCGCCGGCGGTGCTGCGCGCGTCGAGCGCGAACGGAATCACCAGCGCCGTGAACACGGTGCCGACGGCGAGGCTGCCTTCGTAGGCCGCGGCCAGCCGCGGCTGCGAGCGCATCCACGTCGCCATGCCGATGTAGAACACCGCGAGCACGAGCGCCGCGATCGCCGTGCCGTACTCGGTGTGGCGCAACAGGCCATGCTGCAGCACGAAGGTGATCGTCGGCAGGCCGAACAACAGCGCGCCCTGCACCCAGGCGTCGGTCGGCAGCGGCTTCTCGTTGGTCGTTGCCTTCTGGCGCAGCGGCATCAGCATGATGGCGACGAAGAGCAAGAAGAAAGCGACGAGGAAGCCCTGGCTCGTTGCGTAGTGGTCGCTCTGGTACTTGAGCACGCCCCACGCGGTGGCGACGACGAAGGTGCCGAGAAAGCCGATCAGGTTCAGCGAGCGCCAGGTGCGGTGCCAGGCGACGAGCGCGATGCCGAGGTCGAGCACGAGGTAGTAGCTGAAGAGGGCCACATGGTTGCCGCTGCCCGTTGCGACGAGCAGCGGTGTCGCAAAGCCGCCGAGCGAGCCGACGACGGCCAGGGCGCGCGCGTCCTGCAGCACCGCGAGCGCGGCGCCGAGCGCGGCAATGGCCACCATCAACACGAACACCGGCGTCACCGCGAGCACGCCGTAGAAGCGGAAGGCGACGAACAGCGTCAGGTAGAGCACCGCGATCGCGCCTCCTTGCAGCACCTGCGCATAGCCCGGTCGTTGGATGCGCAGACGCCAGCCGATGCCGAGCAGCGCGATGGCCGCAGCGCCGATGCCGGCCAGCCGCAGCTCGATCGGCACGTGCACATGCTCGCTGGCAAACTTGGCAAGGAAGGCCAGGCCGATGAAGAGAATGCCGACGCCGGCCTTGACGATGGTGTTGCCGCCCAAGAACCACTGTTTGATCGGCTCGAGCGGGTTCTGGCGCGGCGCTGCGGCGGGCGGGCGGGTCGGCGGCGGCGCAGTCACTTCGATCTGCGGCGGCATCGTCGGCTCGAAGTCGCGCGTGGCGATGTCGGGTTCTTGCGTTACTGCTGCGGGTTCCGGCGTCTCAACGCGCGTGGTGACTTGCGGCTGACTCAACACGCGCACTGCCTGTTCGAGATCGGCGATCACGCGAGCCTGCTGCACCGAGCGCATGGCCAACCACGCCAGCACCGCGCCCACCAGCGCGTCGAACGCGCCACCCCAAACGGCCCCGGCAACGAGGCCGATCACGATTGCAATCACCAGTGGCACGTTGAAGCCTTTCACGCTATGCGACCAAATCAATGTAGCGGCCGCTCACGCAGCGGCGCGTGACTTCCGTCGCGGTATCGCGTCGCGAGACCGCCGGCCTCGCGCCTCAGTGCTGAGCTTGCGTCAGCTGTGCCAGCTCTTCGTCATCGAAGCCCGCACGCCGCCGCGCGTCTAGGTTGAACGGCGGCTTCGGCCGCGGCGCGTGATGCGTGACGAGCAACTGCTCAAAGTGCGCGATCGGATCCTGCCCGTCACGCGCGCACAGCCAGCGGTACCAGCGGTTGCCGATCGCCACATGGCCGACCTCGTCGCGCAGGATCACGCCCAGGATCTCCACCGCGCGTTGATCACCGGCCTGCGCGAGCTTGGCCTGCATCGGCGGTGTGGCGTCGAGCCCGCGCGCTTCGAGCGTGCGTGGCACCAGCGCCATGCGCGCTGTGATGTCATCCTTGGTTTTCTCGACCATCATCCACAGGCCGTCGTGCGCATCGAAGTCGCCATAGGCATGGCCGAGCGAGGCCAGGTGGTCGTTGAGCAGGCTGAAATGCAACGCTTCCTCCGCCGCGACACGCGCCCAGTCGCGGTAGTAGTCGTCGGGCATGCCGGCGAAACGCCAGATCGCGTCGAGCGCCAGGTTGATGGCGTTGAACTCGATGTGCGCCACGGCGTGCAGCAACGCCGCGCGGCCGTGCGGCGTGTGCAGCGAGCGGCGGGGTACGCGAGCCGGCGAGACGAGCAGCGGCCGCGCGGGGCGGCCCGGCAAGTCGGCGGGTTCGGTCAGAGAGGCAGCAGTGTCGATTGTCAAGACCGCCGCATCGGTGAACCCCTGGC
>JANNJX010000442.1:0-4772 GCA_031396005.1 Burkholderiales bacterium | reverse complement strand
GGTTCCAGATCGAACTTCTTGTTGTAGGTGAACAGCGACTCGTACACCGAGGCGTGCACACCGTTGCCGAGCGCGTTGTTCTGCGAGTGGATGTCCCACGTCGGGATGTCGGCCGCGCTGGCCCACTTGAAGGTGGTGGCGCTGACGAGCGGGACCGCAACGCCGAGTGCCGCAGCAAGGATCGAAGGCAACAGGGTGCGCATGGGAACGAGCTCCGCTAACTGAATTTCGAGCGTTGCATCTTGCGCTCGGCAGCGCAATGTTGCCAACCGGGGAACCCCGGCCGTCGCGTTGTCAACGCAATGAGATATCGCGGTAGCGCGTCGTCAATTGCGATCGCGTGTTGTCGCCATCGGTCATCACCGCCACCGCCAGCACCGGCCCCGGCGCTTCGCCGAAGGCCAATCTGTAGTCGGCGGCGAGCGTGCGTCGGTAGCGCTTCCACTGACGCAGCCCGCCCGGACCCGACTCGACGACGATCTTGCGCACGCGGTCGCTGCGCGGGTGAGTGACAACGCGCCCGACGGGGGCCATCGTGTCCCACACGTACGCCAGCGTGGCGAACGGTGGCGCCTCGCCGGTCAGCGTGCGCGCCAATTCGAACGACAGCTGATTGCGTGCCGACAGCCGCGCGTGATCGCCGCCGAAGGCGAACAGCACACTTGCCGCCGCGTCGCTGGCGTTGGCATCGGAGACATCGCCGCCTTCGGGCAGGGCCTGCACCCACCAGGAAAACTCGACGTCGCGCAAGGCGTCGGCCGGCTTGTGCAGGCGCTTGCGGAACATCGATGCCGAACCGTCTGCTTGCGCGAGCAGCTCGCGGCCCTGCGGCATCGGCTCCCAGCGATAGGCCGTGCGCCGCTTGCCCGGCAGCGGCACGTCGTGCCAGTCATCCGCTGCGCTCGGCTCGGACGGCAGCGTCGTGCAGGCGCTCATCATCGACGCCGTGACGGCACCGGCCAGCAGAGTCATCGCATGTCGTCGCGCGGGAACGATCGGAGAAGTCACGGCAGTCGAAGGATGGGTCAAAGAAAAGCCGCCCGAAAGGCGGCTGTTTGAACACGGAACCGGTTCAGAACCGATGCCGAATGCCGAGTGCGATGCTGTTCGAATCGGTGCCGGCGCTGGTGGTGAAACCGCCGAGGAAACCGGCCTGCCCGGGCGCCGCCTGCGCCAGGTTCTTGTTGTCGAAGTGCGTCAGCACCGCATTGATGTCAGTGCGCTTGGACAAGGCGTAGGTGAACGCAGCGCCGTACGACGAGGTGTCGGCGTTGAAGGAGCGCTTGTCGTCGAAGGTGCTGTAGGCCACGTACAGCGTGTGCGCGCCGACCGGCATCCTGTAGCCGATGTGCATCAGCTTGCCGTCCTGGCGCAGCCCGTTGATGTAGGCCTGTTGCAGCGTCGAGGCCGCTGCAACGCCGACCGCCGGGGCCAATGTGGTGGCCAGCGTCGACACCCCGCTCGGGTTTTCGTCCTTGAAATCGATGTACAGGCCGCTCAACGTGCCGGGCCCGATTTGCGCCGAGGCACCGAACACCGAGGACTGCAGCGACTTCTGCCCGATGTCGTTGTTGCGCTGGTTGTAGCCCAGGCCGACGGCGAAGGGGCCGACTTTGTACATCGCCATGACACCGCCCAAGCGGTTGGCCTTGCTGTTGTTGGTGACGTTGCCCAGGGCGTACATCGCCGACGCCGTCAGGCCGCCGAAGACGATGCGGTACTGCAAGGCGTTGTCGATGCGGATCTCGGTGCTGGCCGGAAACGACGCCACCTGACCCGCGGACAGGCTCGACTGCGTGCCCATGATGTCGAACGTGGCGGTGACCTCGTAGGCCGGCGTGTACTGGCGCCCGGCCAGGATGGCACCGACCGGCGTCACCAGGCCGACATAGGCCTGACGGTCGAAGAAGCCGTTGCGCAGATTGACGCCGAGGGCGCCGGCAGCCAGGGTGGCGTTGACTTGCGACACTGCCGCTTGAATCGCACAGGGTTGCGCCGGACACAGCGCGGGCACGAGCAGGCTGGCATCGGCGAAACGATCCGGCAACTGCGAGCCCGACTGCGGCCGGTTGCCCAGCGTGCCGTTGTTCAACTCGGTGCGATTCTCGAGCGTGAAGATCGCCCTGAACCCACCGCCGAGGTCTTCATTGCCGCGCAAGCCGAAGCGCGAGCCTTCCATGATGCCGCTGACGAGCTGGTTCTTGTTGCTCACGCCGGTGTTGTGCACGACGCCGGCATCGACGATGCCGTACAGGGTGACCGACGAGGACGTTGGCGTCGATTGCGCCACGGCTGCGGATGTAGCCAACGTCAAGGCGCTGAGGGCAAAAATCGTCTTCTTCATGTGGTTGTCTCCAGGGCACGGTCTTCCAGCGCTGAATCTTGACCGATGCCGTCGCCAGCAGCGTGTCGGTGTTGCAGACCGCCAACGCTGTGTTTTCCCTAGGAGGACAGCGAGCGTTCAGCCAAGAAAAAGCCGCCCCGAGGGGCGGCTTCGTTGTCACGCGGACTCGCGTCCGATCGCAACGATCAGAACTTGTGCCAGATGCCGACGTCGAACTGGGCCTTCTTTGCGAGCGAAGAGAAACCGTCGCCACTTTGCTTGGCCACGTCGGTATAGACGATCGTGCGCTTGGACAGGCTGTAGTCCAGGCCCAGGGCAAACTTCTTCTGCTCGAGGTCGCTGTTGTTCCTGTAGCCAGCCTTGATGGTCGCCGCACCGACTGGCACGCGCGCGCCGATCGAATAAACCGACACGTCAGTTGTCGGACTGATATCACCGTTTTCCCACTGGAACATCAGGTCCATGAAACCGAAGTTGTAGGCGCCGTAAATGCCCTTGGTCTTTTGATCGACGGCGTTGCGGTCATAGGCCAAAGCCACGCGGATCGGACCGCCGGCGTAGATCACGCCCAAACCAACCGGGCGCTCCGAGCCACTGGTGAAAGTGGCGGTAGAACCGGTGCCGGTAACGACGTTCTGGTCGCCAGCGGCGATGTTGGCGTGAATCTGCAGACCGCCCAAGCTCGGCGAACGATAGTAGATCGCGTTGTTGATGCGTGCATTGCCAGCGATGCCGGCATTGAGACCACCCGTGTGCGTGCTGCCGATCGTTTCCGTGCCAAACGGATCGAAGCCGCCGTTGTACTCCTGGAGCACCGGCAGCATGCGGCCGAGACGCACATCACCGAAGCCGCCGCCCAAGCCTGCCCATGACTGGCGGAAGAAGCTGCTGGAAGTGACGGCCGAGGTGCTTTGGCCGGTGGCCGCGTTGAAGCGATAGTTCAAGGCGAAGAAGGCATACATGCCACCGCCCAAATCTTCACGTCCGGACAACGTGAAGTTGGTGCGGCCGGAGTTGCCGGTCGACATGTTCCAGTCGCCATTCACGCGCTGAACTGCGACGTCGACGCCGCCCGACAGGGTAACGGATGACTGCGCCGACGCGGCACCAGCAAATGCGCTCAGCACAGCGAGAGCGAGCAGAGATTTCTTCATGTCCAATATCTCCAAGGTTGAGATTTAAGGGGTCCCGATGACGCTACCGTTGATCCGGGCAGTCCTGCCCGGGGCCAGACGGTCCATCAGGCCAACCTCCTTACGCGGAAGTTGCGTGTATTCCACCAGTTCCCCCGAGGGCTGCAAAGGCTTGAGCAACAAATCCTCAGCGGCTGTTGTCCAGGCACAACGAAGCGGGCGAGTCCGGCTCGGGCTGAACCAACGTCTTGTCAGTGGTAACTTACCGGTTCGTTCAAACAGAGCCCCGAGGTCATGCCCAACTTTCTCGACCGCTGCCTGACTGCCGCCGATACCGGACTGCGCACCTTGTCCGGCGCTGCGCGGGCGACCCGCGCGCGCCCGACCGTTGGCGACGGCGAGCCGTTGACCGACACCGAGCGCCGCCTCGCCGGCTCGCTGATGCGCGTCAACCACGTCGGCGAGGTCTGCGCGCAGGCGCTGTACCAGGCGCAGGCGCTGACAGCACGCAGCCCGCAGCAGCGCCAGCAAATGGAGCAGGCGGCCAGCGAGGAGCAGGATCACCTGGCCTGGACGGAGGCCCGCCTGCGCGAACTCGACGACCGGCCGAGCCTGCTCAACCCGCTCTGGTATGCCGGTGCGTTTGCGATCGGCCTGGCGGCCGGCCGCGCCGGCGACCGCTGGAGCCTGGGCTTCGTCGTCGAGACCGAGCGTCAGGTCGAGGAACATCTGGCCGGGCATCTCGACCGGCTGCCAGCCAACGACTCGGCGTCACGCGCCATCGTCGCCCACATGAAGGCCGACGAAGCGCATCACGCGCAGCAGGCGCAACAAGCCGGCGCCGAGCGATTGCCGCTGCCGCTGCGCTGGCTGATGCGCGGCGCAGCCAAGGTGATGACGACGACCGCGCACCGCATCTGAGCGATCAGCCGGCGATCTCGTGCGTGACCTCGATCTGCGCCGTCTTGCCCAGCATCGCTGTTGCTGAACAGTACTTCTCGTGCGACAGCGCCACGGCACGCGCCACGGCTTGAGCATCAAGTTGCTGCCCGGTGATGATGAAGTGCATGCGGATGCGCGTGAAGACCTTGGGGTCGGTTGACGCGCGCTCCGCGCTCAGCTTGACGCGGCATCCGCTCACGGCGTGCCGCCCACGCTTCAAGATCAGCACCACGTCGTAGGCAGTGCAGGCGCCGGTGCCGGCGAGCACGGTCTCCATCGGCCGCGGCGCGAGGTTGCGGCCGCCGCCGTCGGGCGCGCCGTCCATCGTCAGCAGATGCCCGCTGCCGGTTTCG
>JANNJX010000408.1:0-2723 GCA_031396005.1 Burkholderiales bacterium | reverse complement strand
GGTCAGCAGCGTGCTCTGCTGCGTGGCGACGTCCAGCCGATAGATCTGGTCGGCCTCGTCACCGCCTTGCGAGCGCTCGAAGACGATGTAGCGGCCCTGTCGCGGCTCCCAGCTCGCGCGCGTGATCGGCTCGGCGCCGTCGGTCAGTTGCTGCGGTTCGCCCAGCGGCCGGTCGAGCCGGTAGATGCGCGGCACGTTGTCGCCGGCCTTGCGGTGCGCCAGCAGCATCTCGTCTTTCGTCGGGTGCCATTCGACGAAGCTGTGGCCGCGAAAGTCGGTGTACTTGGCCACGCGCTCGACCAGCGACATCGGGATCGGCGGGATGCCCTGCGTCAGCAGATTGGCGTTGGGCGCGAGCACCGAGCCCGAAGGTGCCGTGGCGCAGGCCGTGAACAGCCCGGCGAGCGAAAACGCCATCAACTTGTGCATGGTGTTCAGAGTGAAGCCTCGAGCATCTCGCGATAGTCCTCGCGCGTGGCGATGCGCGGGTTGGTCTTGTGGCAATGGTCGGCCATCGCGCCGTCGATGATTCGGTCGAACAGATCGCGCGTCACGCCCATCGCGGCCAGGCCGCTCGGCAAGCCGAGGCGGGCGTTGATGTCGCGGATCGCTGCGGCGATTTCGCTGCCTTGGGCATCGCACGACTCCAGATTCATGGCGTGCGCCATGCGCTGCAGGCGAAGTTCGCGCTGGAATGAATCGGCGCTGGCGTTGAAGCGGATTACCGCTGGCAGGAAGATTGCATTGAGCGTGCCGTGGTGCAGCTTCGGGTTGACGCCGCCCAGGCTGTGCGACAGCGAATGCACGCAGCCCAGACCCTTCTGGAACGCCATCGCGCCTTGCATGCTCGCACTCATCATCTGCCAGCGCGCGTCCATGTCGTCGCCGTCGCGCGTGGCGCGCTCGATGTGCGCCCAGCCGCGCTGCAAACCGTCGAGGGCGATGCCGTCGGCGGGCGGATTGACGGCAGGCGCCATGAAGGTTTCCAGGCAATGCGCAATTGCATCCATGCCGGTGGCGGCGGTCAGCAGCGGCGGCAGGCCGCGCGTCAGTTCCGGGTCGAGCAGGGCGGTCTTGGGCACCAGATGCCAACTGTGAAAACCGAGCTTGCGGCCGTCGTCGACGATGACGATGGCGCCGCGCGCAACCTCGCTGCCGGTGCCCGCCGTCGTCGGCACCGCGATCAGCGGCAGCACGCGCTCGGTGATCTTCGCGCTGCCGCCTTCGATCGTGGCGTAGGTCTTCAGCGCGCCGTCGTGCGTGGCGGCAATGGCCAGGCCCTTGGCCAGATCGATCGACGAACCGCCGCCGACGGCGACGAGGCCGTCGCAGTGTTCGGCTTCGAAGACGCGGCAAGCGGCGCGCACCGCGGCTTCGGTCGGGTTGCTCGGCGTGCCGTCGAAAACCGCGTGCGGCATGTCGTCGAGCGCGGCGAGCGCTTTGTCGAGCACGCCCGCGGCGCGCACGCCGGCATCGCTGACGACGAGCGGCTTGCGCAAGCCGATGCGCGCGCATTCGCCTTGCAGCAGTTGCACGACGCCCGGGTCGAGGTGGATCTGGGTCAGGTATTGGATGTGCGCCATGGCCTCAGTATGCTCGGCGTCGATGAGCACCAGCACGACCACACCGCAACGCAGGGACTTCCGCTTCGCCGAGCGCCACCGCGTGCGCTGGGTCGAGGTCGACATGCAGGCCATCGTCTTCAACGGCCACTACCTGATGTACTTCGACACCGCGGTGGCCGGCTACTGGCGCGCGCTGGCGCTGCCCTACCACGACACGATGCATGCGCTCGGCGGTGATCTGTACGCGCGCAAGGCGACGCTCGAATACGAAGCCTCGGCGCGTTACGACGAGCCGCTCGAGACCGGCATCCGCTGCGTGCGCATCGGCAACTCGTCGATGCTGCTGCAGGCCGCGGTGTTTCGCGGCGCGCAGCGGCTGGTGCATGGCGAGCTCGTCTACGTGTTCGCCGACCCGGCGACGCAGACGTCCAGGCCGGTGCCCGCCGCGCTGCGTGAGGTGCTGCTGGGCTTCGAGGCCGGCGAGTCGATGGTCAGCGTACGCCTCGGCGATTGGGCGACGCTGGCCGCGATCGCCGCGCCGATCCGCCATGCCGTGTTCACGCAGGAGCAGGGCATCGACGCGGCGCTCGATGGCGACGGCGCCGATGCCGCGGCCGTGCATGCGGTGGCTTTGAACCGCCTGGGCGTGCCGCTGGGCACCGCTCGGCTGGTGACGGTCGCGCCCGGCGTCGGCAAGATCGGCCGCATGGCGGTCATTGCATCGCTGCGCGGCTCGACGGTGGGGCGGCAGTTGCAGGGCGCGCTCGTGCAAGCGGCGCGAGCACGCGGCGACCGCGAGCTGATGCTGCATGCGCAGGTCAGCGCGGTCGGTTTTTATCGGCGCCTGGGCTGGCAGCCGCGCGGTGCGGCGTTCGAAGAAGCGGGCATCGAACACCAAGAGATGACGCTGTCACTCACGTGACGGGCGGGCGGTGGCCGGGCCGCGGCCAGCGCTGCAGCATCACGCGCCGCTGTTGCGTCGTCGCGCCGGACGGGTCGTGTGTGCGCTCGACGACGTCGAGCTGCCAGCCGTCGTCGCGGCGTTCACCGAGAACGACGGTGCTGCACCGCGTGCCGTAGCGGCCGTCGGGCGTGGTGATGAAGATCGGCGACAGCGCGCGTTCGCGAGCCAGGCCGATGCCGGTGTCGGGCAGCTCG
>JANNJX010000397.1:0-3726 GCA_031396005.1 Burkholderiales bacterium | reverse complement strand
CTGTCGGCCGCGCACACGCACAGCGACTTCGCGCTCGGCCAGGCCGACATCGACATCCGCTACGGCGTGCCGCAGTGGCCGGACCTCGTCGTCGAGCCGCTGTTCGTCGAGCAGATCGTGCCGCTGGCGAGCCCGGCATTCATCCGCAAGCACCGCCTCAAACAGCCCGAGCAGTTGCAGGAGGTGCCGCTGATCCAGAGCAACGTC
The DNA here is from genome assembly GCA_031396005.1 of Burkholderiales bacterium. Taxonomy (GTDB): domain Bacteria; phylum Pseudomonadota; class Gammaproteobacteria; order Burkholderiales; family Burkholderiaceae_C; genus CADEEN01. The sequence continues at coordinate 3,519 of JANNJX010000397.1, read as the reverse complement.
AGCGTCGTGCAGTGGCCGGACTGGCTGGCCAAGTTCACCAGCCAGCGCACGCCGGATCGTTTTGCGGTGCGCTTCGATCGCGCGCAGATGTCGCTCGACGCGGCCACGCAGGGCCTGGGCGTGGCGCTCGAAAGCACGACGATCGCCGGCCGCCACATCGCCGAGCGCAAGCTGCGGCCGGTGTTCGCACTCGACAAGGCGATCAGGATCAAGGCGCACTTCGCGGTGTACCCGGCACGCCATGCCAGACGAGCGCCGGTCGAGGCGTTTCTGGCGTGGTTGCATCGCGAGGCGGCGATGGGTTGAGCGCCCTACACCTTCAAGAACAACTCCCGATCCGGCATGAAGTTGGCGTACAGCGGCAGCAGCGCGCCGCCGAGTGCGCGCGCATCGGAGCCGATGCTGCCGGCGACGAGTTGCGGGCGCAAGACGCCTTCCCAGCTGTAGCGTGAGAGCGCGACCTCGGTCTCGTCGATCAGCGCGGCTTGCAACTCGCGCGCGAACGAGCCGTCGATGATCACGCTTTCGAGGTCGAGCAGACAGGCCGAGCAGTTGACGGCTTGGGCGATCGCGGCCGAGGCATCGGCGAGCCAGCGCGCGGTGTGTTGGCGCCATGGTTCTTGCAGTGCGCGCTGATCGTTGGCGGCTGTCACGTCCACGCCGGCGACGCTGTAGATCTGTTCGAGATTGAACAGCGAGGCCACCGACAGCAGTTGCGCCGGCGGGTTGTCGCGTTCTGTTAACGCCGTCACGCCGATGCCGCACGACGAGTCGATGCCGGCGGTGAGAATGATCAGCGTCTGGCCGATGGCGATGACGCCGACGACCATCACCTGCTGCAGGATCAGCGACAGGTTCTCGCCGCCCCCAACATCCGCCCCACCATCCTGCCCTCGCTGCAAGTCTGGCGCGGGACGCTGGCCTGGATCCTACCGCGCACGCACCTGCTCAAAATCAGCGAAGAAGACGCCAGCCTGCTCTTCCCCGGCGCAGCGCTCGCAGACCTGGCCACGCCGTGGCTCGCCCAAGGGCCGTGGCTGTCGTCATCGCGCGCGGTGGGACGCGCGCGGCAGCCATCACCTGCTCGCGCCGCGGCGGCGATCTGCCGCAGCGCCGAACTGCCGCGGCGCAATGACTGTGCTGAGTCATACGGTTTTGCGGTTGATCGAATAGAAACCCGTTCGGGCTGAGCCTGTCGAAGCCCCTCACCTCGTACGAACGGAAGGTTAGCGATCCGGGAATCTAAATTTTTGAACGCAAAGGCATATCAATTTTCCATGGCGCTGCGCACCACCCGCGACGGATGAAACGAGCGGCAGATCCATGCGAACGCCGCGGATCGGGCTTTGCCCGGCCGCTGGCGTTGCCCCCTGGGGGGAGGCGGCGAAGCCGCTTCGGGGGGTTTCATCCTAGACCGCTTCGATCCCGCGCCGCGCGCGCATCGCGCGGCCGATGCCGTCCTGTGCGTCGTCGCCGAGCAGCCGGGCCGCCATCGGCAACAGCTCGGCCTCTTCGCGCGCGATGTGCCGCTCGTACAAGACCACCAGGGCCTCGACATCGGCGGCAGGCAGCGACGCCGCAGCGCCGGCCGCCAGCGGCGCGAGCGCGTCGCGCACGCGCTGCCAACGCGCTTCGAGTTCGCGGTGTTCGGCCGCCAGCGCTGTCGTCAATTCGCGCAGGCACACCGCATCCGAGCCGGCCATGGCTTCGAGCAGCGCCGGAAAGAGGTCGCGCTCCTCGTCAGCATGATGGTCCAGCGCGGCGCTGTCGAAGTAGCGCATGACGCCGGCCGCCGCGTCGCGCGCAGCAGCGTCGGCGCCAGGGCCGGCCAGGTGCGTGAGCAGCCGGCGCAACGTGCTGCACTGATGCTCGATGCGCCCGTGGCAGGCCGACAGCATGGCCAGCGGCGCTTCGAAACCCACCGCGGGCGAGTTGTGTCCCGGCAGCGTGCGTGTCATCGCCGCCTCGGCGCGGTGGCCGCGCGCAAGCCCTCGCGCGCCGTGCGCGGGCTGCCGAGGCGAAGGATGCGGATGGCCATGATGTGCGCATGATGACGCTGTCGGGCGCGCGGCGCATAGACTGGGGACTCTTTCGTTTCGGAGTCGAGCCGCATGCGCCGCCGCCACGCCCTGCTTGCCGCCAGCGCCGCCGCGCTGCCCGCCCGGGCGCAACCCGCCAGGACCATCCGCCTCATCGTGCCCTACCCGCCCGGCGGCCCGCTCGACATTGCAGCACGCGCATTGGCCGACAAGGTCAACAACACGCTGGGCACGGTGATCGTCGACAACCGCGCCGGCGCCGGCGGCAACATCGGCGCCGATGCGGCGGCCAAGGCCGCGCCGGACGGAGCGACGATCGTCATGGGCGCGGTCGCCACGCACGCCATCAACCCGTGGCTGTACCGCAAGATGCCGTACGACGCGCTGGCCGACTTCACGCCGATCACGCTGGTGGCGCAAGTGCCCAACGTGCTGGTGATGAACGCCGACGCCGCGCAGCGCCTGTCCATCGGCAACGTGCGCGATCTCGTCGCCTACCTGAAGAAGAACCCGGCGAAGATCAACTACGGCTCCGGCGGCAACGGCAGCGCCGGCCACCTCGCCGGCGAGCTGTTCAAGTCGCAGGCGAAAGTTTTCATGGTCCACATCCCTTACGGCGGCGGGCCGGGCGCACAGATGGGTTTGTTGTCGGGCCAGGTCGAACTCAACTTCGACAACCTCGCCGCAGCCTCGGCCAACATCAGGAGCGGCAAGTTGAAGGCGCTGGCGGTGACCACGCAGCAGCGTTCCGCCACGATGCCCAACGTGCCGACGATCGCCGAAAGCGGCGCCGATCTCGGCCTGCAACGCTTCGACATCCACACCTGGTTCGGCCTCTTCGGCCCGGCCAAGCTGCCCGCCGACATCACGGCGCGCTTGAACAAGGCCTTCGTCGATGCGCTCGGCGCGGCCGACGTGAAAGCGCGTCTGGCGACGTTGATGGCCGTGCCCGCGCCGTCGACGCCCGACGCGTTTGCGCAGTTCGTGCGCGCCGAGCACGCCAAGTACCGAGGCATCGTCGAAGCCAGCGGCGCCAAGGCCGAATGAACACCGTACCGCCCGTTACGCAACCCCGATCGACGCGGTCCTAATGGCGTGGTCGATCTTCAGCCCACAAAAATCGTGAACCGTTGCAGTAGCTGTCGTCGCGCGCGCGCAGCGCCGCGAGCGGCGAGCGCGCCATGATCCGCGCCGCCGCCTTCATGGCCGTTGCTCTGGCCCGGCCGAGCACGGTGGGCGCGATACTGCCGTCGTCGCGCCACCTCGCCGATGCGATGGCGCGCGGCGCTGCCGGTGCGCAGCGCCTGATCGAACTCGGCGCCGGCACCGGCGCGATCACGGCGGCGTTGTGCGAACAGCATCCGGACGTGCCGACGCTGGCCATCGAGATGGAAAGCGCCCTGGCCGAACACCTGCGCGAACGCTTCCCACGCATCGAGGTTCGCGCCGCCGCGGCGCATGAGGTGCTGCGCGAGATGCG
>JANNJX010000451.1:0-2483 GCA_031396005.1 Burkholderiales bacterium | reverse complement strand
GGTGCCGACCTCGCGCGCGACGCGCGTGACTTCGGACGAGAAGCCGTTGAGTTGATCGACCATCGTGTTGATGGTCTCCTTCAGCTCCAGGATCTCGCCTTTCACGTCAACCGTGATCTTGCGCGACAGGTCGCCGCGCGCCACCGCCGTCGTCACGTTGGCGATGTTTCGCACCTGCGACGTCAGGTTGTTGGCCATCGAGTTGACCGAATCGGTCAGGTCTTTCCAGGTGCCGGCCACGCCTGGCACCACGGCCTGTCCGCCCAGCCGGCCGTCGGTGCCGACCTCGCGCGCCACCCGCGTCACTTCCGACGCGAACGAGCGCAACTGATCGACCATCGTGTTGGTGGCTTCCTTCAACTGCAGGATTTCGCCGCGCACGTCGACCGTGATCTTGCGCGACAGGTCGCCGTTGGCCACCGCCACCGTCACGTCGGCGATGTTGCGCACCTGCGCCGTCAGGTTGCCGGCCATCTGGTTGACCGAGTCGGTCAGTTCCTTCCAGACGCCCGAGACGCCCTTGACCTGGGCCTGGCCGCCGAGCTTGCCTTCGGTGCCGACCTCGCGCGCCACGCGCGTCACTTCCGAGGTGAAGACCGAGAGCTGCTCGATCATCGTGTTGACGAGCTTGGCCGAGCGCAGGAACTCGCCCTTCAACACGCGGCCGTCGACCTCGAGCTCCATCGACTGGCCGAGGTCGCCTTTGGCCACCGCGCCGATCGTGCGCGCGATTTCGGCCGTCGGCCGCACCAGGTCGTCCATCAGCGTGTTGATCGACTCGACCTTGGTCGCCCATCCGCCGACCGCACCCGGCAGCGACATGCGCTGTCTGAGCCGACCTTCTTTGCCGACGGAGGCGCTAAGGCGCGCGATTTCGGCCGCAACGCGGGCCTCGTGGGAAATCGTCTGATTGAACGCCGAAGCGATCTCACCCTCGACCCCTGCCCAATCGGACGGCAGGCGGTGCGAAAACTCGCCGTCGCGAAAGGCCGTCAATGCGTTCACCAGCAAGCGCGCACGCGCTTGGGCGTCGGCAGCTTCGGGCGCAGCGCGTCGTCGCTTGGTGGCAGGCGAAGAGACGCTCAGCGGGACGCGAACTCCATTCTCAGCCGTCTTCGCCGCACCACGAAAAGAGGTAGCACCCATTTGTCACCTGAGAGTCGAAGCGTCGGGAGGACCGGCGGCGCTACGGGCCAACAGCGACCCATCGTCGCTGGTCAGAAACCCTGTCCGTAACAAGACTGTAGCGTTGACTCTCTCAGGTGTTTGTCAGACAACTCCTACAACGAAGTGCCGCAGTTGACCGCTTGATCAGTGCCGAGACGCGACGCCCTCACGACCCACTGCTGCCGTCCGGCAAGACCCAATGCACCGTGCTGCCGCGGCGGCTGACGGTGACCGCGCGGTCGAAGACGCGGCCTTCGACGCGGGCTTGCATCGTGTAGGCGCCGGGCGGCAGGTCGATCAGCAGCCACGGCCCGGCCGACGCAATCGTCACCATCGGAGTGCTGCCTTGTTTCAAGATGAACTCGTCCGCCACGGCATAGTTGCCGCCTGTCACGCTGAAGACGACGCGCAGCGGGTAGCGGCCCGCAGCCTGCTTCATGCGCTCGGCTTCGTCCAGATCGACGCCGCCGCTGATCACGGTGACGGCGCCGTGTTCGGTGGCCATCGGCAAGGTGTCGCTGGATTGGGCATGGACCTGGAAGGCGCCGAGTCCGGCGGCCAGCGCGACGGTGGAAATCCATTGGGCGGTGCGGTGCATGCATTGCTCCATGAAAGCCTGAGGCTAGTACTCGAACATAGGTCGGCCGGCAGGCTCGGCAGGTCGGTGGCAGACGCGTGCCCTTGTCGGACAACGCCTGCAAGCGCAGGCTACAGGCCGTCAGGCGCGCTTGCGCGCCGCACCATCGATCTGCCACTGCTGCGCCAGCAGCCCCGCGATGGCGTCGGCCGCGACCGGGCGGCTGACAAAGCTGCGACCGATCTTGAGGTGGCCGATCGGCATGCGCGTCAGGTCAGGCGCGCTTCGCGGGCGCGCTGCGGGTGCTGCGCGCGCACGGCCGCCTCGACGCCGTCGACGCCCTTGCCGTCGCGCGTGACGACGTTGATGACGCCGAACATCGCGTTTTGCCCGTACACCGCGCCGCCGGGTCCGGGGATGAACTCGATGCGTTCGACCAGGACGATGTCGAGCGGTAACTGGCGGCCCATCGGACCGTCATCGTAAGTTGGATCGTTGGCGCGGTTGCCGTTGATCGTGACCAGCACACACATGTTGAAGTCGCCCGGCACGGAGAATCCGCGCGTGCCGATGTAGTTGTACTGGCGGTCGTAGGTGGTGTAGACGCCGGGCAGGCTGGCCAGCGCCTCGTCGATCGTGCGCCAGCCGAAGGCCTCGATCTCCTGGCGCGTGATCACGCTCACGGCGGCCGCGACCTCGCTTTGCTTCTGTTCGTACTTCGACGCGCCTACGACCTTGA
>JANNJX010000319.1:0-9695 GCA_031396005.1 Burkholderiales bacterium | reverse complement strand
CAGTAGTCGGTTTCTTCGTAGTAGAGGAAGTAGTTCTCGTCCATCAGGCCGACCTGCTCGAAGACCTCGCGCTTGACCATCAGGCTGGCGCCTGCCACCCAATCGACGCGGCTCTCGCGGCTCTGCTCCATCGGGTGCAGGATGGCCCAGGGCGACAACAGCCGCGAGACGATGCCGAGCTTCAAGCCGTCGTCGAGTTCGGACAGCAACGACGGAAAGCGAAACGCATACGGCCACAACACGCCGGGTTTTTCTTCGATCGCGCTGCCGGCCAGACCGGCCTTCGGGTTTGCTGCGAGGAAGTCGATCAGCGACGTCATCGAGCCCGGGTAGATCGTCGTGTCCGGGTTGAGCAGCCAGAAGTAGTCCGGCGGGTTGCCCGTGGCCAGCGCCGGGCCGATGACGTGGTTGTTGCCGTAGGCGAAGCCGCCGTTGACGGGCGACTCGATCAGGCGCGCCCAGCTCGACCAACCTTCACGGCGGATGGCTTCGGCGATGCGCGCGGCCGAGCCGTCCTGCGATTGGTTGTCGACGACGACGACCGACGCGGTGCCATAGGCGCGCACCTCGGCTTCGAGCGAGCGCAGGCAGTCGATCAGCAGCCCGGGCGTTTTGTAGTGAACGATGACGACGAGGATGGTGGGCATGTTGGCTTTATCCCTCGCTCAGCCGTCGATCTCGGCGGTCTGCGGCGCTGGTGCCAGCGATTGCGCTGCCGTGCGTGGCCGGGCGCGGCGTTCGACGAAAGGCAGCGGCGCCGGCGCCTCGCTGCGGTTGTCCAGCGCGCGCACGAGGTGCTGGTTCATGGCGTCGGCGAGCTTCTGCACGTTGGGCTCCTGCAGCAGGCTGGCATGGCCGCCAGGCACGTCGGCCACTTCGAGCGGCGCGGCCACGCGCGCGCCCCAACCAAGTTGCGGCTCGCCGTAGCGTTCGAGGTAGGGCTGGTCGGCCGGCGTGCCGTCGCCGCCGGTGGCGCGGTACAGCGCCACCAGCCCTTGCAGCGGCTGCGTGCCCGGGTCGTGTTCGCGGTGTGCGTGCTCGTAAAGCTGCAGGTAGGGAATGACGGTCGGCGACAACGTGGTGGCGGCGCCCGCGTTGGGCCCGGCTTGATGGCGCATGCGGCGCACCTTGCGTGCATCGACCCAACGCGTCCAGCGCGCATTGAGCTCATATCGCGCCGCGCGCGCGCCCTTGGCAAACAGCGACGGCAGCGCGCGCAGCACCGACAGCGCGGTCGGCTTGCCGCCGTTGCCGCCTTGCGCGAACAGACGCATCAGGCGGTCGCGGCGGGCCGTGCTGACATGGTCGATCTCTGCCAATTGCGTGTCGGCGGCGTCGAGGATGCCGACGTACGACGTGCGCTCGCCGGCCTCTTGCAACTGGCGCGCCATCTCCATCGCGATCACACCGCCGGCGCACAGCCCGGCGATCATGTACGGCCCCTGTGGCTGCACGCGGCGCAGCGTGCGGATGTGCGTCGCCGCCCAGTCGCGGATGGTCGTCTGCGCGTACTCGCCGCGCTCGTTGATCTCGGGCTGGATGCCGTACACCGGGTGCCCCGGTTCGAGCTTCAACGCCAGGTTGCGGTAGAGCAGCGTCTCGCCCATGCCGTCGTGGACGAAGAACAGCGGCGGCTTGCCCGAGGCCGGGCGCACTGGCACCAGCGTGGCGCTGCGGATCACCGGCGAGGGCGCCGGTGCAGCGTTGATCGCTTGGTTCGAAGAGGCATCGGCCGGACCCACCGTCGCATTGCTCGCCTCGCCCGGGCTGATCAACGCCGCCAGTGTCTCCACCGTCGGTGCTTCGAGCAGCGCGGTCAGCGGCAGCGCGCGGCCGATTCTCTTCTTCAGTTTGTTGATGACCTGCACCGCCAGCAACGAGTGGCCGCCGAGGTCGAAGAAGTTGTCGGTCGCACCCACGCGCGCATGGCCGAGCATCTCGGCCCACATCGACGCGATCATTTTTTCGGTGGCGGTGGCCGGCGCCTTGTAGCCGGCCATCGCTTCGGCCGACTCGGTTTGCGCAGCCACCACTGGCGCGGCGGTCTGGCGCAACTTGGCCAGCAGCGCGATCAGGTCCTGCGGCGAGACGACGATCTGCGGCCCGGCGCCGGCGGCGAGCACGCGCTCGATCACTTCGGCGCCTTCGGCCGAGAGGATGCCGTCGCGCAGGCCGAGCGCGAGCACGTTGTTGGCGGTGGCGCGCGGACGCGCCGGCGCGGGTGCCGCAGCGGCGGGGTGAGTGAGCAGCGCCTTGTCACGCACGCGCAGCATCGTGAAGTCTTCGACCTCGACGACGATGCGGCCGCTGGCGTCGCGCACCGTCACGTCGTAGTGAGCCAGGTCGGGCGTGCCGGCGTCGTCGTCGGCGAGGTCGGCGCGCCAGCGCACATGGCTCGTCAACTGCGGCGTCAGCGCGCCGTGGATGCGCACGCGGCCGTACAGCGCCGGCACGAAGAAGTCGCGCGACTCGTCGTAGGCCGGCACCAGCGCCTGCGCGCCGCCGGTGGCCATGTCCATCAGCGCTGGGTGCAGCGGGAACTCGGCGAGATCGGGTGCAAACGCTGCCGGCAGCTCGAGCGTCAGCAGCGCTTCGCCGTTGCCGAACTGGAGGCGATGGATGTTGTTCCAGCGCGCGCCGAAAAGCAGGTGCTCGGGTGTGCTGGCGCCGTCCTGCACGCGCTGCTGGCAGCGCTCGGCGATGGCGGCCACCGTGTCGGCAACTTCTGCTGCGCTGCTCACGCGCGCCACCTGGCCGCGCACATGCTCGGTCCAGGCGTCGTTGACGAAGGCCTCGCCTGCACTGCGGCCGACGACGGAGAACGACGCCGTCGGCGTGGACAGGCCGCGCAAGTGCACGCGCAGGTCGCGCTCTTCGCCGACGCGCACGATGAACGGCGCGAGGAAGGTGACGTTGCGCAGTTCGATCGCGCTGCGCGAATCGCTGTCGCCGCGCAGCGCAAACGCGTTGCGCACGATCTCGAGGTAGCCGGTGCCGGGGATCAGCGCTTCGCCGCCCTTGACCTGATGCTCTTCGAGCAGCCAATGCGTGGCCCGCGACAGCCGCGCGGCGACCACACGTTCGTCGCGCGTGTCGACCAGCAGTTGCTGCGCCAGCGGGTGGCCGATCTCGATGCCGTCCTCGCCCGACAGCGCATCCGGCGCCAGGCCGAGCTGGTTGGCCAGCTCCGCGGCCATGCCGACCTCCTGCCACTGGCTCCAATCGACGGCGATGGTGTGGCCTTCGCCGCGCGCGTGGCGCGCCTGCGCGGTGGCGTCGAGAAAGGCGTTGGCGGCGGCGTAGTCGATCTGCCCTGCGAGACCAGCAAAGGCGCTGATCGACGAGAACAGCAGCAGGAAGTCAAGCGCCGGCGCGTGCTTGTCGTCGGCCAGCGCCGCTTCGAGCGCCAGCGTGCCTTGCACCTTGGGCGCCAGCACCGAGGCCGCGACCGATGCGTCCTTCAACTGGATCACGCCATCGGCCAACACGCCCGCGGTGTGCAGTACGCCGTGCAGCGCGCCGAAGCGCGCGCGGGCCTGCTTGACGGCAGCCTTCATCTGCGGCGCATGGGTCACGTCGGCGGCGATCACCAGCACCTCGGCGCCGAGCGCTTCGATCGCCATGACCTGGCGGATGCGCTGCACGAGCGACGGCGACGCGCTGCCGTTGGCCAGATGCTGCGGCCACTCGCTGCGCGCCGGCAGCCCCTGACGGCCGACGAGCACGAGGCGCGCCTGCACCGTCCGCGCCAGGTACTCGGCCATCGCCAGGCCAACGCCGCCCAGACCGCCGGTGATCAGGTAGACGCCTTGCGTGCGCAGCTTCGATTGCCCAGGCACCACGGCCGGCAGCGGCGCCTCGGCCTGCTCCTGCACCCAGCGCTCGCCGGCGCGCCACGCGACCACGTCGTGCGTCAAAGTGGCGGCGAGTGCCGCGTCCAGATCGGCGGCCAGGCCATCGAGCAGGCGCCGTTCGTGCGGCGATGCCGCGGCCGGCGCATCGACATCGACCAGCAGGCAACGCACGTTCGGGAACTCGCGCGGAATGACCTTGCACGGGCCGAGCAGCGTCGCCTTGGCGGGGTCGAGGTCGGTCTCACCGGCGACACGCTGCGCGCGCTGCGTGACCACCATCAGCGCCATCGGCTCCGACAGATCCTCGCGGCCGATGATCTGCGCGATCTGCAGCAGCCTGTAGAACCCGCGCTGCAAAGTGCTTTCGACATCTGACGGGCCGAAGGTCCACAGGTGCACGATGCGCGACGGCGGCGGGTTGACCGCGAGCACGTGTTGGAACAGGCGCTCGATGTCGTCGGCGTTCTTCGCGTCGACCGTGACGTTGCGCGCATCGACCTCGCGCCAGGCCTTGCCGGCCAGCGCGACGATGACTTCATCGCCGGCATCGCGCAGGCGCTGCGCCAGGCGGTCGGCAAAAGCGCAGCCGTCGGACAGCAGCAGCGTGCGCCGCGGCGTCGTGCCGCTGTGCGCGACGACGGCTTGCGCGGCCAGGCTGCGCTGCCACACCGGCTGGTAGAACCATTGCGACAGATCCTTGCGCTTGTGCAGCGGCCGGTCTTCGGGCGCCAGCACGCCGGTGACGCCAGGCTCGATCCAATGGCGTTGGTGCTCGAAACGGTAGGTTGGCAGCTCGATGCGGTGTCGGGTTTCGCTGACGCCGTCCTGTTGGCGCAGCTGGCCCCAATCGACATCGGTGCCCACCGCCCACAAGCGGCCGAAAGCGCCGAGCATGAAGGCCTGGTCGTGCACCACTTCGTCCGGGTGGCGCATCGAGGTGACGATCGGCTGCGTCATCTTGCGCGCCGGGTGACTGCGTGCCAGGCTCGACAATGTGCGTCCGGGGCCGACTTCGAGCAGCACGCGCGACTCGTCGGCGAGCAGCTCCTGCACGCCGTCGGCAAAACGCACCGTGTGCCGCAGGTGGCGCACCCAATAGTCGGGCGACGTTGCCTCGGCCGCGCTGATCGGTTTGCCGGAGAAGTTGGAGATGAGTGGAATCGCCGGCGCGCGCATCGTGATGCCGCGCAGGAAGGCGTGGAACTCGGCGAGGATCGGCTCCAGCATCGGCGAATGCGCAGCGACGTTGATGCGCACGCGTGCGGCGTCGATCTCCATCTCGGCCAGCCGCGCTTGCAGCGCTTCGATCGAGGCCACGGGGCCGGAAGCGACGCACAGCCGCGGGCCGTTGATGACGCCGATCGACAAGTCCGCCGGCAACAGCGGCAGCAACTCGGCCTCAGGCAGCGGCACGCTGAGCATCGCGCCTTCGGGCAGCGTCTCGAACAGGCGGCCGCGTAGCTCGACGAGGGTCAGCGCATCGGCCAGGCTGAACACGCCGGCAAGATGCGCGGCCGTGTACTCGCCCATGCTGTGGCCGATCATTGCGTTGGGTTCCACACCCCACGATTGCCAGAGCTTGGCTTGCGCGTATTGCGTCGTCAGCAACGCCGGCAGGGCCAATGACGGGCGCTGCAATTGCTCGCTGGCTGCGTCTTCCTGGCCAGTGGCCGGGAACAGCAGCGGCTTCAGATCGAGCTTCAGGCGTGACTCGAGAATGCTCAGGCACTCATCGACCGCGCGCCGGTACATCGGCTCGCTGTCGTACAAGCCGCGGCCCATGTTCGGATGCTGTGCGCCGCCGCCAGCGAACATGAAGGCGACGCTGCGCGGCGTGTCGGCTGCCGTTTCGGTGATGACACGTTGTGCATCGACGAGCGCTGCTGCGGCGTCGGCCGTGCTGTCGGCGACGACGACGCGGCGCAACTGCATCGCTTGCCGGCCGACTTGCAGGGTGTACGCAGCGTCGGCGAGGTTCGTCTGCGGTTGCGCTTTGAAGTGCGCGGCCAGTGTCTCGCTGCCGGCGTCGAGCGACTTCATCGAGCGCGCCGATTGCACGAGCACCTGGAAGCGCCGTGTCGGTGCGCCGGGTGCGCCACGCTGCGGCGCCTGCTCGACGACGATGTGCCCGTTGGTACCGCCGACGCCGAGGGATGACACACCGGCGCGGCGTGGCACACCTTGCGGCGGTGTCCAGGCGATGCGCTCGGCGTTCACATAGAACGGCGAGCGCTCGAAGTCGCACGCGGGGTTGCCCGACTTGAAGTGCAGCAGCGGCGGAATCTCGCCGGCCTGCATGGCTTTGGCAACAGCGATGAAGCTCGCCACGCCGGCCGCGGTGTCGGTGTGGCCGATGTTGGTCTTGACCGAACCCAGCGCGCAGTAACCTGTCTTGTCAGTGCCTTGGCGGTACGCCTGCGTCAAGGCGGCCACTTCGATCGGGTCGCCCACCGGCGTGCCGGTGCCGTGCGCAGAAACGTAGGTGATCGTTTCCGGCGCGACGTTCGCAATCGCCAGCGCCTCGGCGATCGCCTGCGCCTGGCCATCGACCGACGGCGCCATGTAGCCGACCTTCTGCGAGCCGTCGTTGTTGACGGCCGAACCCTTGATGACAGCGTGGATGTGGTCGCCGTCGCGAACAGCATCGGCCAGCCGGCGCAGCACGACGACACCGGCGCCGCTGCCGAACACCGTGCCCTTGGACGCGGCATCGAAGGCGCGGCAATGACCGTCGGGCGAGAGGATTTCGTTCTCGCGGTAGAGATAACCGTGGCGGTGCGGCAACTCGATCGTCACGCCGCCCGCCAGCGCCATGTCGCACTCGCCGTTGAGCAGGCTCTGCACGCCCATGTGGATGGCGACCAGCGAGGTCGAGCAGGCGGTCTGCACGTTGACGCTGGGGCCGCGCAGGTTGAGCAGGTACGACACGCGCGTCGTCAGGAAGTCCTTGTCGTTGCCGGTGTGGCGGACGAGAAAGAAGCCGACGCTGGCCATCAACTTCGGGTTCGTCAGCAGGTTGTACGGCATGTAGGCGTTGTGGCCCGAGCCGCCGAAGATGCCGATCGAGCCGCCGAAGGTCGCAGGCACGTGGCCGGCGTTCTCGAGCGCTTCCCATGCCACTTCGAGGAAGTGGCGGTGCTGAGGATCCATGATCGACGCTTCGCGCGGCGAGAAGCCGAAAAACTTGGCGTCGAACTCCTCCATGTCGGGCAGCACCGCGCCGACCTTGACGTAGTTCGGGTCGGCGAGTTCGGCCGGGTCGACACCCGCCGCGGCGAGCTCGGCTTCGGTGAACGTGGACAGCGACTCGACGCCGTTGCGCAAGTTGTTCCAGTACTCGTCGATCGAGCGTGCGCCGGCAAAGCGGCCGGCCATGCCGACGACGGCAATGTCGGTGTCCAGCGCTTGCGTGTTGTCGTCTTGTGAACTCATGAACCTGCGTCTTGGCGGAGCGTTGAATCAGCGTGTCGTCGTCGTTGCCGGCGCGCCGCTGCGTTGTTGCTGGCGGCGCTGCATCGCGGCGCGCCGGCCCTGGGCGCGGTCGCTGCCTTGCTGTGCGCCGCCCTGGCTGCCTTCTGTGAGGTAGGTGGCCAGGCTCTGGATGGTCGGGAAGCGGAAGATATCCGTGATCGACAAATCGCGCTGTAGGGCTTCTTTCAGCCGGCGGTGCGCCTGCACCGCCAGCAGCGAGTGCCCGCCCAAATCAAAGAAGTTGTCGCGCGTGCCGACCGTGTCGAGTTTGAGCACGTCTTTCCAGACATTGGCAATCTGGGTTTCGAGATCGCCCGTCGGTGCGACGAAATCGGCGGCCGGCACAGAGGGTACCGCAGCATCGGGTGCCGGCAGCGCCTTGCGGTCGATCTTGCCGTTGGGCGTGTGCGGAAACTCCCCCAGCACGACGAAGGCCGACGGCAGCATGAACTCGGGCAGGCGCGCGCGCAGCGACTCGCGCAAGGCGTTGCCGTCGAGCGTGGCGCCGCCGTGCGCGACGAGGTAGGCGACCAGCCGTGCGTCGCCCGTTTCGTCCTCACGCGCCATCACCACCGCTTGCGCTATGCCGTCGTGCTCGGCGAGCGCGGCTTCGATCTCGCCGAGCTCGATCCGGTAGCCGCGCACCTTGACCTGGTGGTCCAGGCGGCCCAAGAATTCGAGCACGCCGCTGCCGTCGTCGTTCTGACGCCAGCGTGCGAGGTCGCCGCTGCGGTAGAGCCTGCCGCTGCCGCGAATCGGGTCGGGCACGAAGCGCTCGGCGGTGAGCTCGGGGCGTTGCAAGTAGCCGCGCACGACGCCGTCGCCGCCGATCGCGAGCTCGCCCGGCACGCCCGGCGGCAGCGGTTGCAGGCGCGAGTCGAGGATGTGCACTTGCTGGTTGGCCAACGGCTTGCCGAGCGGGATGACGCCCGAGGCCTCCTTGTTGACGGTGTGCACGGCCGACCAGATCGTCGTTTCGGTCGGCCCGTACATGTTCATCACCTTGCCTCGCACGAGGCCGGCGAGATCGCGCGCCAGCGACGGCGGAAAGGCTTCGCCGCCGACCATCATGCAATGCAGCTTCGACAAGCCCACGCGCGCCACATCGTCGGCGACGAGCATGCGTGCCATCGACGGCGTGCATTGCAGGTGCGTCACCTGGTGATGCTGCATCAGGTCGGCCAGCGACGCATCGCCGGCCGTGGCTGCGGGCATCGACTGCTCGCGCAGCGCGTTCAGGTGCGGCAGGTGCGCGAGCACGGTGTCCGAGGCGATGCCGAAGTCGATCAGGCAGGCCACGTCATCGACGCCGACGGCCTTGATGCGGTCGATCATCGCCAGGCACGACTGCGGCGTGCCGAACAGGCCGCTGTCGTCGAAGTAGCGCTCGAACGAATGTTCGAGCAGCGCGTCCATTTCTTCCGGCGCCAGGCTTTGCAGATCGACGCTGCCTTGGTCCTTGGCGTCCATGCCCTCGCGACGCTTGAACGCCGGGAAGCTCCACGCGTATTGCTTGACGAGGTGCAGCGAGGTTTTCAGGTACGCGATCAGCGGCTGTTTGACGGTCGCGCGCACGGCCTGCATGTCGGGGCCGACGAAGCTGTGCAGCATCAGCGAGACGAAACCTTCACCGGCGTGGCCGGCGTCCTTGTAGGCCTTGCGGTAGGCGGCAATCTTCTCGGCCAGCTCTTCGACCGTCTGCCCGAGCAGGTGCGTCAGCACATTGGCGCCGATACGCCCGGCATCGATGAAGGTCTGCGGGTTGCCGGCCGAGGTCACCCAGTACGGCAACTCCTTCTGCACCGGCCGCGGCAAGGTGCGCAGCTCGACCGGTTTGTCGAGCGGTCCGTCGAAGGCCACGCTTTCGCCGCGCCACAACTTGCGCACGACTTCGATGTTGCGCAGCATGACGTTCTTGTTGTCGGCGAAGTTGCCCGGCATCAGCGCAAAGTCGTTCGGCTGCCAGCCCGAGGCGAACGAGATGCCGACGCGGCCCTTGGAAATGTTGTCGACCACCGACCACTCTTCGGCCACGCGCGCCGGGTGGTGCAGCGGCAGCACGACGCTGCCGGCGCGGATGCCGACATGCTCGGTCACCGCGGCCACCGCGGCGCCGGCGACCGCCGGGTTCGGGTACAGGCCGCCGAAGGCATGGAAGTGGCGCTCGGGCGTCCACACGGCGGCAAAGCCGTTCTTGTCGGCGTACTTCGCGCCTTCGAGCAGCAGGCGGTACTTGTCCTGGCCGCCTTCGTTTTCGTCGGCGGAGAAATAGAACAGGCTGAAGTCGAGCTTGCGCGTCGCCTGCGCGCCGCGCGGTGTGCCACCGCCCGCGCCGAGCTTCTGCTCTTCGCTGGCGACGACGACGGTGTA
>JANNJX010000253.1:0-10518 GCA_031396005.1 Burkholderiales bacterium | reverse complement strand
CCAGCATCAACGCACCGCGGATCAGCAGGTCGATCGCGAACGCGCCGGCGCGTGCCACCACGCCGGCCGGCCGCAGCGCCAGCGCGATGCCTTCCGGGGTTTCGGCGCTGGTGAGGGTGTCGAGGCGCAAACGGAGCAGTTAAGTTCTCACGACGATCGTGTCGGCGATCATGTCGTGCAGGCAGCGGCGGTCGGCGCGGAAGATCATCAGGCAATCGACGAGCGCATAGACCATGCCGACGACAGGCAACGCACTGAGCAGCCAGCCGACGCCGTAACGCAGGCCGATGAGCCGCACAGGCGACGCCGCCGCGCCGTCCGGACGCACGATGCGCATGCCGAGCAGCAGCTTGCCGACGGTCTGACCGCGCGTCATGAGCAGGTAGCCGTTGACGATGGCGAAGAGCAAAAGGCCCAGCAACTGCATGCCGATCAAGGCCACGAAGCCGGCCTCGGCCATCGTCGGCGAGAAGATGTTCCACGGCGTCAGCAGGCCGACCACCCACCACAGGCCGAGCAGGATCAAGCCGTCGATGATCGCGCCGCCCAAGCGCGCGCCGCGGCCGGCGAGTTGCGCCTCGCCGCTCGCCGACACATCGGCCACCTCGGCCGTCGGCGGGGCATAGCGTTGCGACGGCGGCGGCGTGTTGTTGCTGTTGTCCATGGATTTCCTCCGGCGTGACATCACGCGCGGCGATGGTAGCGCCGGGCACGGTGGCGATCGGCGCAGCGGGCAGCGCGACAACGCGCGTTTCAGGTGGAGAATTGCCGGATCGGCGGCACGGCGGCGGCAAAACAGTCGGCGTACATCAGGTACAGCGAAACATAGAACACCACCGAAAACATCAGCACGGCCGGCGGCAGGATCACGGCGACCAGCCCGGGTGTGCCCAACACCGCGACGAGCAGGCCGGCAACGATGCCGAAGGCGACGCTGATGCCGACCCAGACCACCGCGTTCATGACGAAAGCGCCGCGGTTGCGCCAGCAGGCCAGCGTGCTCGAAAACAGCGACTGGGCCAACCCCTGTCCATTCCACCAGACCAGCATCGGCGCGTGCCAGAACGGCACCGAGATCGCCGCGATCAGCGTCACGCGCAACAACATGCCGCCGGACAGGCTCGGATCGGCGAGCAGGGCATCGATCTGGGCTTTGTTGGCCTCGTTGCGTTCAGCGGCCAGCAGGATCTGCAGGCGCTCGAAGCTGCCGCCGTCGATGGCCTGCGCCAGCAGCATGACCACGGCAGTCGCGGCAGCATAGACAAGACACAGTCGCAACAACGCGCTGCGGCGCCCGCCGTCCGCCGCACCCTTGAAAGGCTCGAACAGCAGGCCCGGATGCACCGCCTGGCCTTGCTGCGCGGCGCGCGTGGCCGCAGCAAAACCCAGCGTCAACAGCGGCATCGCCGCGAGCAGCAGCAGCGCGCCGACAAACGGCAAGGCCATCAGGATCAGCGCGGCGACGAGGAACAACATGAACAGCAGCGAGAAGCCGAGCGGGCTTTTCACGAAGAGCGCAAGACTCTCGCGCACCCAGGCCACACCGCGCTGCGCGGGCACGTCGGAGATGCGCAAGGTCATGCCGAAAGCCTACGAGGCAAGCGCAGCGCGGCAGAAACAGGCGACCGCCGCGGAGCTGGCTCCGCCAGGCCGCCGGCGGGCCTTGCCGCCCGCATGGCCGCGAGACGCGGCCATTCCTCGGCTCGTCCAAGCCGACGCAGGTCGGCTCGGAGCCGCGAGCCTCGCCCCTCTTGAGGGGAGGCGGCGCAGCCGCTTCTGGCGTGGGTCATGTCGCGTGCCACGGCGTGGCGATACGCGCGCACAGCACCCGCTCGAAATGCGACGGATCGTGCGCCTTCAGGAGGGTGGCTTCTCGCGGCAGGTGAAAGTCCCACAGCCGCGACAGCCAGAAGCGCAACGCCGCAGCGCGCATCAGCGCCGGCAGCAGGCGGCGCTCGTTGCCATCCAGGGCGCGCACGTCGCTGTAAGCGGCGACGAAGGCCTGGGCACGGTCTTCGGCAAGCTCGCCGGTGGTCAGGTCGATGCACCAGTCGTTCAAGCAGACCGCGATGTCGAAGAGGAAGGTGTCGACGCCGGCGAAGTAGAAGTCGAAGAAGCCGCACAGGCGCTCGTGGCCCAGGTCGCCGGGCTCGAACATGACGTTGTCGCGGAACAGGTCGGCGTGGATCGGGCCGCGCGGCAGCGCGCGGTACGCCGCCGAGCCAGTCACCTGGTGTTGAAACGCCAGCTCGACCTGCAGCAGCTCGCGCTGCGCCGGCGTCACATGCGGCAGCACCTGCGGCACCGTCTCGTCACACCACGCCAGGCTGCGCAGGTTGGGCTGCGTGTGCGCGAAATCGCGCCCGGCTTCGTGCATGCGCGCCAGCATCGCGCCGACCTGCGCGCAGTGATCGGCGTCGGGCGCGAGCTGGTGGCCGCCGGGCAGGCGATCGACCAGCGCCGCCGGCTTGCCTCTCAACGCATGCAGCAGCGCGCCGCTGTCGTCGGCCTGCGGCATCGGCACCGGGATGCCGCGCTGCGCCAGGTGGCGCATCAGCTCCAGATAGAACGGCAACTGCTGGAACGTCAGACGCTCGAACAGCGTCAGCACCCAGTGCCGTGTCGTGCCCTTGCCGTCGAGCGTATCGACGAAGAAGTTGCTGTTCTCGATGCCGGCCTGGATGCCGCGCAGACCGACGAGGCGGCCGACCGAGAGGCGATCGACGAACGCGCTGGCCTCGTCGCGCGAGACTTCGGTGAAGACAGCCACGGTTCAGTTTGGAGTCAGAAGCGCAGCAGGTTCCAGACACGCTGGCCGCCGGCGCCAGCTTGCTGGTTGGCGCGGTTCTGCGAAGGGTCGCGGCCGCCGGTGGGCGGCACGACTTCGTATTCGGCGGCATTCTTCGGCTTGACGACGATGCGTTGCACCTGGCCGCGCACGCGCAGCTCTTCGATGCGCGCGCCGTCGTCTTGCACGACCGTGCGCTGCACATTCGGCTCGGGCGCGTCCTTGCCTTGCGCCGATACCGTGGCACTCAAAGGCATGAGCAAGGCAGCGACGAACAGCTTCATGAGTCGTAGTTTAGCGGGGGCAGAATGACCGCATGAACGAGAAGCTTCCCGTGCTCTTGCTGGTCGATGGTTCGAGCTACCTCTACCGCGCCTACCACGCCATGCCCAACCTGACCGGCCCCGGCGGTGTGCCCACCGGGGCGATCCACGGCTTCATCGCGATGTTGAAGAAGCTGCGCGGCGATCACGACGCCGAGCACGCCGCTTGCGTCTTCGACGCCAAGGGCAAGACCTTCCGCGACGATTGGTACCCGGCGTACAAAGCCAACCGCTCGCCGATGCCGGACGATCTGCGCACGCAGATCGAGCCGATCCACGAGGCAGTGAAGTTGCTCGGTTGGCCGGTGCTCGAAGTGCCGGGCATCGAGGCCGACGACGCGATCGGCACGCTGGCAAAACGTGCGGCGCAGAGCGGCCACCGCGTCGTCGTCTCCACCGGCGACAAGGATCTGGCGCAGCTCGTCAACGAGCGTGTCAGCCTGATCAACACGATGAGCAATGAAGCGCTCGACGTGGCCGGCGTCAAGGCCAAGTTCGGCGTGCCGCCGGAGCGCATCGTCGATTACCTGACGCTGGTCGGCGACACGGTGGACAACGTGCCCGGTGTCGACAAGGTGGGGCCGAAAACCGCCGTCAAGTTGCTGGCAGAACACGACTCGCTCGACGGCGTGATCGCGGCGGTCGGCAGCATCGGCGGCGCCGTCGGCGAGAACCTGAAGAAGGCGCTCGACTGGTTGCCGATGGGCAGGAAGCTCGTCACGGTGGCGACCGACTGCGACTTGAGCGGGCAGTTGAAAGGCTGGCCCTCGCTCGACGCGCTGGCGTTGGCCAACGTGGACCGAGACGCGCTGCTGGACTTCTACACGCGCTTCGGGTTCAAGGCATTCAAGCGCGAGTTGCAAGAGGACGAGACCGCTCGTGCTGAGGTATCGAAGCATGAGCAGCGCACAAGCCCGTCGATACCTCAGGGCGAACGGCCCATCAACTACGAAACCATCCTCACGCAAGACCGCCTCGACCATTGGCTGGTCAAGATCAAGTCCGCGCCGCTGGTCGCTTTCGACACCGAGACGACGTCGCTCGACGAAATGCAGGCGCGCATCGTCGGCGTGTCGTTTGCCGTCGCGCCGGGCGAAGCCGCCTACGTACCGCTGATGCACAACTACCCTGACGCACCGCATCAGTTGCCCATCGACGACGTGCTGGCGCAACTGAAGCCCTGGCTCGAAGACGAGCGCGCGCACAAGGTCGGCCAGCACATCAAATACGACCGGCATGTGCTGGCCAACCACGGCATCGATGCGCGCGGCTTCGTGCACGACACGCTACTGCAAAGCTACGTGCTCGAAGCGCACCTGAACCACAGCCTGGAAAAACTCGCCGAGCGCCATCTCGGCCGCAAGGGTCTGTCGTATGAAGACGTCTGCGGCAAGGGCGCGCACCAGATCGCGTTCTCGCAAGTCGATGTGAACAAAGCAGCCGAGTACTCCGGCGAAGACAGTGAGATGACGCTGGCGGTGCACCAGGTGTTGTGGCCGCAGCTCGAGGCCGATGCGAAGCAGCGCTTCGTCTACGAATCGATCGAGATGCCGGTCAGCGACCTGCTGCTGCGCATCGAGCGCCACGGCGTGCTGATCGACAGCGCGCTGCTGGCCGCGCAAAGCCGCACGCTGGCCGAGCGCATGGTGGCGCTGGAGCAAGAGGCCTATGCGATCGCGGGCCAGCCGTTCAACATGGGCAGCCCGAAGCAGATCGGCGAGATTTTGTTCAGCAAGCTCGGCCTGCCGGTGAAGAAGAAGACCGCCACCGGCGCGCCGTCCACCGACGAAGAGGTGCTGGCCGAACTGGCCGCCGACTACCCCCTGCCGGCGAAGATCCTCGAGCACCGCAGCTTCTCGAAGCTGAAGGGCACCTACACCGACAAGCTGCCGCTGATGGTCAATGCCGACACCGGCCGCGTTCACACGAGCTACGCGCAGGCGGTGGCGGTGACGGGGCGGCTGTCCTCCAACGACCCGAACCTGCAGAACATCCCGATCCGCACGCCCGAAGGCCGGCGCATCCGCGAGGCCTTCATCGCGCCGCCGGGGCACGTCATCGCCAGCGCCGACTACTCGCAGATCGAGCTGCGCATCATGGCTCACATCAGCGGTGACGAGGGCCTGACGAACGCCTTCACGCAAGGCCTGGACGTGCACCGGGCGACGGCCAGCGAAGTCTTCAACACGCCGCTCGAAGGCGTGACTTCGGAGCAGCGGCGTTATGCGAAAACGATCAACTTCGGTTTGATCTACGGCATGGGCGCGTTCGGTTTGTCGCAGGCGCTGGGCATCGAGCAGAAGGCGGCCAGGGACTACATCGAACGCTACTTCGCGCGCTTCGCCGGCGTGAAGCGCTACATGGACGAGACCAAGGCGAGTGCGGCGCAGAAGGGCTATGTCGAGACGTATTTCGGCCGCCGCATCTACTTGCCCGAGATCAAAGGCGGCAGCGGCCCGCGCCGCGCCGGCGCCGAGCGCCAGGCGATCAACGCGCCGATGCAGGGCACGGCGGCCGACCTGATCAAGCTGGCGATGATCGCGGTGCAGGGCGCGATCGACCGTGAACGCAAGGCGACGAAGGTCATCATGCAGGTCCACGATGAACTGGTGTTCGAGGTGCCTGATGCCGAGGTCGAGTGGGTGCGCGCCGAGGTGCCGAAGCTGATGGCCGGCGTGGCGCAGTTCAGCGTGCCGCTGCTGGCCGAGGTCGGCGTCGGGCCGAACTGGGACCAGGCGCATTAGGGCAACGCTGAAGAAGTCCCCGCGGATGCGCGCGCTCTGGTTTGGGATGGACTGCAAGGCGCAAACCGCAGCGATACCCGAAGGTATCGCGAGGATTCGCAACGCCGCAGGCCGCCCGAAACAGAGATGCGCGCGCCGCGAGGGACTTTTTCAGCGTTGCCTTAGCAAACAACACCCCCGAGGCGGCCTTGGCGCTTCCCCCTCAAGGGGGCGGAGGTCCGCGGCTCCGAGCCGACCTGCGTCGGTTTGGACGGGCCGAGGAAGGGCCACGTCTCGCGGCCCTGCGGCCTGCAAGGCCCGCCAGCGGCCGGGCAAAGCCCGCTCCGCGGCGTTCGCCTGGACTTGCCGTGCGTTCCTTGCGTCACGGGTGGCGCGCAGCGCCATGGCTCCATTCACCCTGCCACGATGAACGCGTACTGCGCGATCGACTTCGGCACGTCGAACTCCGGCATCGCCGTGCCGGCGCCGGGGGCCGCGGGCAGCGCCGTGCAGTTGCTCGAACTCGAGCCGGGGCGGCCGACGATGCCGACGGCCGTGTTCTATGCCGTCGAAGGACTGGCAAGGCACGAGGAGCCGCGCCGCCTGTACGGCAGCGCGGCGATTTCGGCCTACGTCGAAGGCACCGAAGGCCGCCTGATGCGCTCGATGAAGAGCATCCTCGGCGGCGCGCTGGTCGAGCGGCGCACCGATCTGGGTGGTGGCCACTCGGTGGCGTATTTCGATGTCGTGGCGGGCTATCTGCGGCAGTTGAAGCAGCAGGCCGAGGCGCGTGTCGGCTCAGCGATCAAGCAGGTGGTGCTCGGCCGGCCAGTGTTCTTCGTCGATGACGATCCGGCGCGTGATGCCAAGGCGCAGGCGGCGCTCGAATCGGCAGCGCGTGGCGTCGGCTTTGCCGACGTGCGCTTCCAGTACGAGCCGATCGCCGCGGCGCTCGACTACGAACAGCGGGCCACGGCCGAGCAGCTCGTGCTCGTCGCCGACATCGGCGGCGGCACCTCGGACTTTTCGCTGGTGCGTGTCGGCCCCGGGCGGCGCGATCGGGTCGAGCGCCGCGACGACATCCTGGCCAACCACGGCGTGCACGCCGCCGGCACCGACTTCGACCGCCACATCGAACTGGCCTGCATGCTGCCTTCTTGCGGCTACAAGAGTCTCGGCCCGAGCGATCGCGGGCGTCGTGCGCGCGAGGTGCCGAGCGCGGTGTACTTCGACCTCGCCACCTGGCATCTGATCAACACCGTGTACCTGCCGCAGCGCGTGGCCGAGCTCGCCGGCATGCGTGGCTTCTACGCCGAGACGCGGCTGCACGAGCGCCTGATGACGGTGGTCGAGCAGCGTCTGGGACACGCGCTGGTGGCGCAGGCCGAGCAGGCCAAGATCGACGTCGCCGATGGCGGCCAGACGCGCGTCGCGCTCGATGCCGTCGAGGCGGGGCTGGCGCTGTCGGTGAAGCACGAAGAGGCGATGGCGGCGATTGCGGTCGATCTCGATCGTGTCGTGGCCGCCGCGCACGAAACGCTGCGCCGGGCCGGCGTGGCCTGCGATGCGGTGGACGTGCTCTACCTCACCGGCGGCTCGACCGGCCTGTCACCGCTCGTGCACCGCCTGTCGGCAGTGTGCCCATCGGCGATCGTCGTGCGCGGCGACCGCTTTGCCAGCGTCGCGCAGGGGCTGGGCCTGCACGCGCAGCGCTGCTTCGCAGCGGCCGCAGCGCCGCTGTAGTCAACGCTGCAAGCGTTGCATCTCGTGGGCGTTCTCGATCTCGGCGAGCGTGCGCACGCCGGTCTCTTTCGTGTCGAGCAGCTGGTTGATCCAGCAGACGATGTTCGGCCGGCCGATGTCGGTGTGATCGCGGATCAATCGGCGGTGGACCGCGGCGACGATGTAAGGTGAGTTCGAGACTTTCGCATCGGCGCGCCGGCGCACCAGCACCTGCGAGTCGGGGAACGCGTCGTTGCCCTGCGTCTGATTGAGCAAGCGCCACGTCTGCGCCGCGTCGAGCGCGTCGCACTTCTCGGTGAGCTTGGCCGCGATCGGCGTGTCCGGGTCGGCGGCGTTGGCCGACAGGCGCAGCGCATCGTGCGTCTGAAAGCCGTCGAAGTTGCCCACGGTGTCGCGGTCGAGCACCCACTCGCTGTACGGGCCGTCAGGCGCCACACCGACTTCGGCGGAGATGCGCGAGTGCGCCTCCAGTGCCGTGGTGAACAAGCGTGCGCCGCGGAAGGCGACACGCGTCGCGGCGTCGCCCTGCGACGACAGGATCACCAGCGCCGGACGCGTCTCGTGCGAGAAGTCCACGCGCGGCGGCGACGTGCGCTGGCCGTAGTACTCGATGGCGCTCTGGAACGGCATGTAGCGCATGGCCTCGATGGCCGGGTTGATTAGCACGACCAGGTCGCCGTAGCCGCGAAAGCGCGGTTCGTTCTTCTGCGAGTGCGCACCTTCGAGAAAGCGCTGCAGGTAGGTGTGCGCCAGCGCGTTGAACGTCACCGAGGCGCCGAAACTGTGACCCACCAGCAGCAGTTTGTTGCGCCCGTTCGAGCCGTCCTTGACGCCGCGTTCCAGGCGCAGCAGGAACTCCAGCAAGCCGCCACGGCCGACCTCGTCGCTGGTGTTCTTGCGGTCCCAGAACGTGATGTAGCGCAGCCCGGGCACGGGCAGCGAGTCACCGCGCCAGCCGATGTAGATGCCCTTGATCTTGCGCCCCTTGTTCCAGCGGCTCGACAGCGCCAGCGCGTCGTAGAAGCCTTGCACGTTGCCGTCGGTGCTGCTCGCGTTGTGGTGCCAGCCGTGCACGAAGACGACGACATAGGAGCCGTCGGACTCGTCGATCGACGCGTTGGCGATGGCCGCCTCGGCCTGGGCGCGGCTGGCCAGCATGCCTTGCTCGTCGATCTCGACGAAGTTGATCGAGAACGGCACCGGCTTGGTCACGTGCACCTGCCAACGATCGGCGCAGGGCCTGCGCCCGTCAGCCGTCGCTTCCCAGTCGAACTGGCCCTTGTCGGTGCGTTGCGGCTGGTCGATCTGGCAAGGCTCGCCCGAGGTGCGGTAGGGCGTGAAGGCACAGGCGCCGAGAAGACAAGCGGCTGCGATTGCCAACAGCGCGCGCCACCAAGGCCAGCGCGAACTCGAAACGTGGGTCACGGTTGCTGTGTTCATGGAAAAGCCCCTTCTTGCGTGGCGCAGTGTCGGCCGCGACCGTGCGCCCTCTCATCCTGCAAGGTGGGGAGGCGTGGCGCAGTTCGCCACGACAACCTTGGGGGGCGGGCCGCCACCGCGCCGGCTGATCTGCCGGCGTGCCATGTCACGGGGCCGTCGCAAAAGGTTCATAAACTAAGGTGATGAACGACAAGGCCGCACCGGGCGTGTCGCTGCCCGCGCCTGACAAGCCACCGGCCGCGCCGGCAGCGCCTACCCTGGCCCCGCTCGACCGCGAGCAGGCCATCCTCGACTTCAACCGCCGCGTGCTCGCCCAGGCCGAGCGCGCCGACGTGCCGCTGCTGGAGCGCCTGCGCTACGTCACCATCGTCTCGTCGAACCTCGACGAGTTTTTCGAGGTGCGCTTTGCCGACTACATGGAAGCGGTGCGCGAGCGCGGCACCGAAGCCGCGCGGCGCGAGCTCGAAGCGCTCGCCGTGAGTGCGCACGCGCTGATCGACGAGCAGTACATGCTGTTCAACCACAAGGTGATGCCGGCGCTGGCGCAGGCCGGCATCGTCGTCGTCAACCACGCCGAGCGCGGCGCGGCGCAGCGGCGCTGGGTGGCCGAGTTCTTCGAGCAGCAGGTGCGGCCGCTGCTGGTGCCGGTGGGGCTCGACCCGTCGCACCCGTTTCCTCTGGTGGCCAACAAGAGCCTGAACTTCATCGCCCGGCTGGCGGGGCGCGATGCCTTCGGCCGCGACAACGGCATTGCCATCGTCAAGGTGCCGCGCGTGCTGCCGCGCGTGATTCGCCTGCCCGCTGCGCTGTGCAAGAAGGGACAACAGGGTTTCGTGCTGCTGTCGTCGGTGATTCGTGCGCACCTGGAGAGCCTTTTTCCTGGCCGCCGTGTCGAGGCGTTCTCGCAGTTTCGCGTCACGCGCGACTCGGAGCTGGCGGTCGACGAGCCCGAGGTGACGAACCTGCGCCAGGCACTGCGCAGCGGCCTGTCGACGCGCCACTTCGGCGAGGCGGTGCGGCTCGAAGTGGTCAACACCTGCCCGCCCGAGTTATCGCAGTTTTTGCTGCGGCAGTTCGCGTTGCCGGAGGCCGCGCTGTACCGCGTCAACGGCCCGGTGAACCTGGTGCGGCTGGCGCAACTGATCGACCAGGCCAGCGAAGCCGAGGATGCGCCGCAGCTGCGCTTTGCGCCGTTCGAGCCGGCGTGGCCTGCCAAGCGCCTGCCGCGCGAACGCTCGATCTTTGCCGCGTTGCTTGAAGGCGATCTGCTGCTGCACCATCCGTTCGAGAGCTTCGAGCCGGTGGTGTCGTTCCTGCGCGAAGCGGTGCACGACCCCCAGGTGCTGGCCATTGCGCAGACGATCTACCGCACCGGCGCCGACAGCGTGCTGATGGAGCTGCTGCTCGAAGCGGCGCGGCGCGGCAAGGAGGTGATGGTCGTCGTCGAGTTGCAGGCGCGTTTCGACGAAGAGGCCAACATCAACTGGGCCGAGCGCCTGGA
>JANNJX010000239.1:0-2174 GCA_031396005.1 Burkholderiales bacterium | reverse complement strand
CGACATCTTCAACATCCTGCTCCAGGTGATGGATCACGCGACCCTCACCGACAACAACGGGCGCAAGGCCGACTTCCGCAGCGTCATCATCATCATGACGACCAACGCCGGCGCCGAGACGATGAACAAGGCGACTATCGGCTTCACCAACGCCCGCGAGCAGGGCGACGAGATGGCCGACATCAAGCGCCTGTTCACACCCGAGTTCCGCAATCGGCTCGACGCGATCATCAACTTCCGCTCGCTCGATGAAGAGATCATCCTGCGCGTGGTCGACAAGTTCCTGCTCGAACTGGAGGGCCAGCTGGCCGAGAAGAAGGTCGAGGTTACCTTCACCGACAAGCTGCGTGCGCATCTGGCGAAGAAGGGGTTCGATCCGCTGATGGGTGCAAGGCCGATGCAGCGCGCGATCCAGGACACGATCCGCCGCGCGCTGGCCGACGAGTTGCTGTTCGGCCGGCTCACCGAAGGCGGGCGCCTGACGGTCGACATCGACGACAAGGGCGAGGCGCTGCTCGACATCCAGCCGGCGAAGAAGAGCGACAAGCCGAAGGCGGAGTCTGCCGCGACGTCTTAAGCTTCGCCGTAGAGGGCCGGGTCCTGCCGGTAATACGAAGCCAACAGCCGGTACATCGCCGGCTGTTCTTCTTTCAGCGCCTGTGGCGTGACGAAGAAGGCCTCCGAAGCGACGGCGAAGAACTCGTCCGGTGACTCGGCGGCGTAGGCATCGAGCGCGGTTTCGTGGCCGCAGACGAGACGCTCGCTGAAAGCGTCGTACGCGGCCATCAGCACCTCGCTCCAGGCGCGCCGCTCGGCGCTGCTGCCTAACACCGGGATGCCGTCGGCCTGGCCGTCGCGCATGTCGAGCACATGGGCAAACTCGTGGATGACGACGTTGTAGGCGGTGGCTTGCGTGTCGGCAGCGCGGTCCGGCAGGACATCGGCCCAGGACAGCATCAGCGGACCGCCTTCCATGGCCTCGCCGGCGAGCTCCTCGTCGTAAGCATGCACGATGCCGTTGTCGTCGATGACCTCGCGCGCGGCAACCACCGCGTCGCCGTGCATGACGATGCCGACGAAGCCGTCGTAGTGGTCGAGGCCCAGCTCCAACACCGGCAGACAGGCCTGCACTGCCACCGCCAGCGCAATCGGATCGGTGACGACGAAGCCCTGCGCGCCGCTGAATTCCTTGCCATCGAGAAACAGGCTGGCCATGCGGCGCAAACGCTGCTGCTGCTCGACCGGCCGCGCGGCGACGAAGGGCAGCGCGGCGATGCAAGCCTGCCAGAGCGCGTCGGAGATCGCACGGCGTTGCAGCGCGCGGGCCTCGCGGCGGCGTCGCAGCGCTTGCAGCCAGCCGGGCATCAGGCGGCCAGCAGGTCGACGCGCGTGATGCCGTCGCGCGTCAGGCGCAACGCCTGGGCGCGACGCGGCGTGGCATCGCAGTCCCAGTCGCTGAGCACGTGACGGGTGTGTCCGGGCGCCAGCACCTCGCTGCCCGGACAGTGCGTGTGGCCATGGATCAGCGTTCGGCTGCCTGCGGCGTGCATCCACGAGACGGCGCCGGCGGTGTCGACATCGGCCCACGCAGCAACGGTCTGGCCACCGAATTTGGCGCGCTTGGCCGCCTCGCTGGCGTCGCGCATGTTGCGCGCCATCCGATCGCGCTCGGCCAGAGGCAGGGCAAGGAAGGCCAGCCGCCAGGCATCGCTGCGCACGTCGCGCCGGAATTGCTGGTACGCCGTGTCCGACAAACAGAGTTCGTCGCCATGCGTCAGCAGCACGCGCTGGCCCCAGGCATCGAGCAGGGTGGGGTCCGGCAACGCGATCACGCCGCAGTCGCGCAGCATCGCCGCGCCGACCAGAAAGTCGCGGTTGCCGGCCATGAAGCTGATCGGCCGCAGCGACGCCGCTTCCTGCAGCACATCGGCAGCGCGTTGCGCGAAGCTGCCCTGGGTGCGCACATCGTCACCGATCCAGACCTCGAACAGGTCGCCGAGAATGAAGACCGCGTCGGCGCGCGTCGTGCGCAAGTACTGCGCCCAAGCCGCGAAGGTGGCCGGCGTGGCCGGGCTCAGATGCAGGTCGGAGATGAACTCGACGCACTGCCACTGCGGCTCGGCCCGGCACTCGTACACGTTGGCCAGCGGCCGCAGGCCGAGGCTGTCCGTCAT
>JANNJX010000217.1:0-8616 GCA_031396005.1 Burkholderiales bacterium | reverse complement strand
ATGGCGCGCATCGTGCCGAGCACGCTGGCAGCACCGCCCATGTCGAACTTCATCTCGTCCATCTCGGCGCCGGCCTTGAGCGAGATGCCGCCGGAGTCGAAAGTGATGCCCTTGCCGACGAGCACGATCGGCGCCTTGTTCGCCGCCGCGCCCTCGTAGCGCATGACGATGAAACGCGGCGGCTCCTCCGAGCCCTGCGCAACGGCGAGGAACGAGCCCATGCCGATCTTCTCGATGTCCTTGCGGTCGAAGACCTCGACCGCGATGCCGAACTCCTTGCCGATCTTCTTCGCTTCCGATGCCAGGTGGCTCGGCGTGCCGTGGTTGCCCGGGCGGTTGGCGCATTCGCGCGCCAGACGCACGCCCGACGCGATGGCCTGACCACGTTGCAGGCCCTTGGCGAGCGTCGCCCGCGCCGCTGCAGGGCCCCACAGCGCGAACTTGTTCAATCGAAGCGCCGCCGGCGCGCTGGGTTTGGTGTGGCGGTAGACGTAGAGCGCATCACCAGCGGCCTGCACCAGCGTTCGTGCATGCGACTCGTCGAGTACAGCATCGAAGCCGACACGCGTGACCGCCAGGTCGGTCACACCGGCCGTTTTCAGCGCAGCCAGTCCGGCAGTGAGCGCCGCCTTGAACCCCTTCGCCGACGCGTCGCCCGCATGCACGAACAGCAGACGCTTCGCCGCCACGCCCGCGGGTCGATGGATGTACAGGCAGCGGTTGGCCTTGAACTCGAAGTCGCCCTGCTTTACCGCATCGTCCAGCAGCGTTGCCAAAGGCTTGTCGAGTGCGCGTGGCACGGCCGTGCCGCCGACCACGATCAACAACGCGTCGGCCGATACCGCGGCGAGTCCGTCCTTCGTCAGGGCCTTGAATTCGAAGTCCATAATTCCTACCGTTCTTTCGGTGCTCCATGTTATTCGATACCACGCTGAGAAAAGACCTCGCACGCTCGTTCGGCGGCACGCTGGTGGTGATCCTCACCATCGTGCTGACGATGATGCTGATCCGCACGCTCGGCCAGGCCGCAGGCGGTGTCGTCGCACCGCAGGACGTGGTGCTGCTGCTCGGCTACACCGCACTCGGGCACCTGCCGACGATGCTGGCGCTGTCGCTGTTCATCGCCGTCGTCGTCAGCCTGGGCCGCATGTACCGCGACAGCGAGATGGCGATCTGGTTTGCCAGCGGCGTCTCGATCAACCGCTTCGTGCGCCCGGTGCTGCGCATGAGCTGGCCGGTGCTGCTGGTGGTCGCGCTGCTGGTGCTCTTCGTCTGGCCCTGGGGCAACCGGCAGAGCACCGAACTGCGCGAGCGCTATGAACAACGCTCGGATCTGTCGCGCGTCGCGCCCGGCGTGTTCCAGTCGTCGCGTGACGGCAAGCGCGTGTTCTTCGTCGAGCGCGAGAGCGCCGATTCGATCAACGCGCGCAACGTCTTCATCCTGTCCAACGACGACGGCGGCCGCGAGTCGGTGACGTCGGCCAAGAGCGGGCGTCTGGACACCATCGACGGCGAGCGCTGGCTGGTGCTCGAGCGCGGCCAGCGCAACGAGACCGACAGCAGCAACGGCAACAAGACGCTGTCGAACTTCGACAGTTACCGCGTGCTCGCCGGCGAACGCGCGTTGAAGAGTGCCGAGACGAAACCGCCGCGCGCGATGCGCACGATCGAGCTGCTGCGCCAGCCGAGCTTTCGCAACCAGGGCGAGCTGGCCTGGCGCCTGGGCCTGCTCTTCGGCGCCACCAATCTGGTGCTGCTCGGCGTCGGCCTGTCGGCCACCAACCCGCGCCGCGCCAGCAACTGGAACCTGCTGCTGGCGCTGCTCGGCTTCGTCGTTTACTACAACCTGATCAATCTCAGCACGGCGTGGGTTGCCGGCGGCAAGCTCGGCCTCGGCGCGGCGCTGCTGCTGCTGCACGGCGGCGTGCTCGTGTTGTCGCTGGTCTTGTTGTGGTGGCGTGACCATGCGCAGGTGATGCGGCTGTGGCCGCGGCGGATCAGCAGCATGAGGCCCCCGAGCTCTCTTCGTTCGCTGCCCCCCGAGGGGGCGCGCCTGCCCTTAGGGCGGCCGGGCGGGCAGGCATGAAAACCGTGCGCCGCCTGCTTTACCGCGACATCGCCGGTGCGGTCGGCTTCGTCACGCTGGCGTTCCTGTCGCTGTTCTTCTTCATCGACTTCGTCGACGAGCTGGGCGACGTCGGCAAGAACGGCTACGGCATCGTGCACGCACTGCTGTCCTGCGCCCTCGAATTGCCCGGCCACTTCTACGAGCTGTTTCCGATCAGCGTGCTCATCGGCACCATCTTTGCGCTGGCGCGCATGGCGCAAAGCTCGGAGTACACGATCCTGCGCACCGGCGGCCTCGGGCCGGGCCGCGCGCTCGGTTTGCTGACGCTGCTGGCAGTGGGCTTTGCGCTGCTCAACTTCGCCGTCGGCGATTACGTGGCGCCAGCGAGCGAACGTGAAGCCGTCGCGCTCAAGGCCAGCTTTCGCGGCGGCCGCGAGCTCGGCCGCACCGGCGCCTGGCTCAAGGACACGCGCCAGGACAGCCAGGGCCGCGAGGTCAACATCGCCGTCAACGTCAAGCGCACGACGCCCGACGGCGTGCTCGAAGGCGTGCGCATCTTCGAGTCCGACGCCGAGCACCGCGAAACCGCGCGCGTCGTCGCCCGCCGCGCGCGCATCGGCGACGGCCAGTGGACGCTCGAAGACGCGCTGATCACCGAGTGGCCGACCGGCACTGGCCAGCCGGGTGAGCCGCAGCCGCGCGTGCGCGAAAAGAACGAAGCACGCACGCAGTGGCCGTCATCGCTCGACGCCGGCGTGGTGGCCGCGGCCGTGCTGCCGGTGTCCACCATGTCTACCGTCGAGCTGTGGCGCTACAGCCGCCACCTGACGAGTCAGGAGCAGGCCTCGCAGCGCCACTCGATCCAGTTCTGGAAGAAGGCGCTGTACCCGCTGGCGTGCCTGGTGATGGTGGCGCTGGCGCTGCCGTTTGCTTACCTGTCGGCGCGACGCGGCGGCATCAGCTACAAGGTCTTCGGCGGCATCATGCTCGGCATCAGTTTCGTCCTGCTGAACAACGTCGCCGGGCACTTGGGTGTGCTGCGCGAGTGGACGCCATGGATCGCCGCGGCGGCGCCGAGCATGCTGTACCTGCTGCTGTCGATGGCGGCGTTCACGTGGCTGGTGAGGTATCGATGAGCACTGGACTGATCCTCTTCGCGCATGGTGCGCGCGATTCGCGCTGGGCCGAACCGTTTGAAGCGATCGCGGCTGCGGTTCGCGCGCGCGCCGCCGACGCTGATGTGCGCCTGGCCTTTCTCGAACTGATGGCGCCGGATCTGCCAACGGTCGCCGACGCGATGGTCGCCGACGGTTGCACGCGCATCGACATCCTGCCGCTGTTCCTGGGCACCGGTGGGCACTTGCGGCGCGATCTGCCGCCGTTGGTCGATGACATCAAGGCGCGTCACCCGTCGGTGAACTTCGCGTTGCATTCGGCCGTCGGTGAAGCGCCGGCACTGATTGCAGCGATGGCCAACCACGCGATCTCCTTGACGCGGACATGACGACCCCTGGCTCGCTGTGCTCGCATTCCCCGAGGGGAGCGTCAGTCCTTGGGGCGGCCCGGCTGACATGACATGAACCTGCACCAATTCCGCTTCGTGCAGGAAGCCGTGCGCCGCGGCCTGAACCTGACCGAAACCGCGAAGGCGCTGCACACCTCGCAGCCCGGCGTCAGCAAGGCCATCCTCGAACTCGAGGAAGAACTCGGCATCGACGTCTTCGCTCGCCACGGCAAGCGCCTGCGCCGTGTCACCGAGCCCGGCGAGCAGGTGTTGAAAGCCATCGAAATCATCCTGCGCGAAGTCGGCAACTTGAAGCGCATCGGCGACGAGTTCAGCAAGCAGGACGCCGGGCACCTGTCGATCGCGACCACACACACGCAGGCGCGCTACGTGCTGCCGGAACCGGTGGCGCTGCTGATGCGGCGCTTTCCGAAGGTCAAGGTCGCGCTCCATCAGGGCAACCCGGAGCAGGTGGCGCAGATGCTGATCGAAGAGCGCGCCGACATCGGCCTGGCCACGGAGTCGTTGGCCGGCTTCGACGAGCTGGTGACGCTGCCCTGCTACACGTGGCAGCACATGATGGTGGTGCCTGCCGCGCATCCGCTGGCCGCGGTCGAGCGGCCGACGCTCGACCAACTCGCTGCCGTGCCGCTGGTCAGCTACCACCCGTCGTTCACCGGCCGCACGCGCATCGACGCCGCGTTCGCGCGCGCGCAACTGAAGCCCGACATCGTGCTCGAAGCCATCGACTCCGACGTCATCAAGACTTATGTGCGTTCGGGCCTGGGCGTGGGCATCGTGGCCGAGATGGCGACGCGTGACGATCCGGTCGGAGGCGACCTCGTGTCGCGCTCGGTCGGTCACCTGTTCGGCGACAACGTCTCGCGCGTGGCCTTCAAGCGCGGCGCCTACCTGCGAAGTTTTGTCTACACCTTTGCCGAGCTGTTGTCGCAGCGATTGACACGCGCGCTCATCGTCAAGGCGATGGCCGGCACCGGTGAATCCTCCGACCCTGCACTCTGAGACCATGCAAGTCCGTACCCCCCTCCTGCAAAGCCGCTTGCCCAACGTCGGCACGACGATCTTCACCGTGATGTCGGCGCTTGCGGCCACGCACGACGCGGTCAACCTCGGTCAGGGCTTTCCGGATTTCGAGTGCGATCCGAAGTTGCTCGACGCCGTGAATAGCGCCATGCGCAGCGGCCACAACCAGTATCCGCCGATGCCCGGCATCGCCGCACTGCGCGAAGCCGTGGCGGCGAAGATCGAAGCGCTCTACGGCGCGCGATACGACGCTGGCAGCGAGATCACCGTCACGGCGGGCGCCACTCAGGCGATCATCACCGCGGTGCTGGCGGTCGTGCATCCGGGCGACGAGGTCATCGTGCTCGAGCCGTGCTACGACAGCTACGCGCCGAACATCGAACTCGCCGGCGGGCGCGTCGTGCGCGTGGCGCTGACGTCGGGCACGTTTCGGCCCGACTTCGCGGCGATCGGGGCGGCGCTCAATGCAAAGACTCGCGCCATCATCGTCAAC
Source organism: Burkholderiales bacterium (assembly GCA_031396005.1). Lineage (GTDB taxonomy): Bacteria > Pseudomonadota > Gammaproteobacteria > Burkholderiales > Burkholderiaceae_C > CADEEN01. Next base: position 3,507 of record JANNJX010000217.1, on the reverse strand, counting down.
AGCCCGCACAACCCGAGTGCCACGGTGTGGACGCGCGCCGAGATGGAGCGCCTGGCCGCGCTGCTCGAACCGACCGAGACGCTGCTCATTAGCGACGAGGTCTATGAGCACATGGTGTTCGATGGCACCGAGCACGTCAGCGCGTCGTCGATGCGGTCACTGGCGGCGCGCGCCTTCGTCGTCTCGAGCTTCGGCAAGACCTTTCACGTCACCGGCTGGAAGATCGGCACCGTTGCAGCGCCGGCGGCGCTGACAGCGGAGTTCCGCAAGGTGCACCAGTTCAACGTCTTCACCGTCAACACGCCGATGCAGCATGCGCTGGCGGCCTACCTCGCCGACGCGGCGCCCTACCGCACGCTGCCGGCGTTCTACCAGGCCAAGCGCGATCTGTTCCGCGCCGGGCTGGCGTGTACGCGGCTGCGTCTGTTGCCCAGCGAAGGCAGCTACTTTCAGTGCGTCGATTATTCGGCGGTGAGCGCACTCGGCGAAGAGGCGTTCTGCCGCTGGCTCACCAGCGACGTCGGCGTGGCGGCGATTCCGCTGTCGGCCTTTTACGCCGACGGACGCGACCAGCAGATCGCCCGCCTGTGCTTTGCCAAGCGCGACGACACGCTGCGCGCAGCGCTCGATCGCCTGGCGAAGATCTAGCTCAGCCGCTTGCCCGGATCGGGCTTGTCGCCTTCGGGCGGCGCATCGTCATCCGAACCCAGATCGAGTTCGAGCATCGGTTTGTCGTCCGGCGCGGAATCCAGATCGAAGTCGAGCGTCATCGCCTGCCCGCCGTTGAACTCAGGCCGCAGACTGATCGAGCCATCGGCCAGCGGCACCGGTTCGGTCATGATCGGCAGCAGCACGTCGACATCGTTCGAATTGTCGGGCTGCGAAGCCTGATGCAGGTCGCGCGCCAACTGGTAGAGGAACAACACCTCCTGGTAGGCCGGCAGCTCGAACATTTCCGAGCCGGCGCCGCGGCGGAACAGCAGCGCTTCCAACTCGGCCATGGCGTCGAGCGGCGTCGGCCACGCGGTCTGGATGCGGCCGACGACGAGCGGATAGTCCTCGAGCGCGCGGCCCACCTGGGGGTCGGCCTGCCACTCGGGCGCGACGCTGTTGAAGCGCTGGTTGAAGCGCACGCGCGTGCGCTCGTAGGCCTCGCGGTCACCGCGGCGGCCGTGGATCTCGAGCAGTTTGAGGAACGGCAGCGGCGTGCCGCCGCCGGTGCTGCGCAGGTGCGCCATCAACAGATCGATCGCCGACTCGTCATGGCCGAGGGCGATGAAGAAGTCGGCCTGCTGTTCGAGGTCGATCTGCTCGTCGACGCTCATCGCCCGCGACGCATCGTCTTCGACACGCTGGCCGAGCGGCAAGGTGACGCTGGTGTGCGCCGGCATCGTCGGCGGCGAGATCATCGAGTCGAGCCCGCCGGCCCGGGTGTCGAACATCGACGGCGGGTTGATCGACGGCGGGTTCATCGAAGGCTTGGGCCTGAGCAGCGGCGTCGGCGGCGGCGGCAGCGTCGACGGGATGCGCGACGGCACCGCGCCGGGGTAGTCGGAATCATCCTCACGATCGCCCGCCATCGAATTCGCCACCGAGGCTGGCGCTGCGCGCTCGTACCACGCGTCGCGCTGAGTCACCTGCACCTGCTGCTTCTGACGCAACTGCCACGCCAGCCAGAGGGCCGTGGCACCGAGCAAGCCGGCCAAGGCCATCAAGGCAGGCATCAGCCAGCCGGCTTCAGCCGGACGGTTGCGGTCCAGCGCGATCTGCTTGCGCAACTCGATCAGGGCTTCGGTCTGCGCCTTGGCGTCGGTACGCAATCGCGCCACCTCCGACTCCATGTCCTTCATCCGCTGCTGCGCTGCCGAGGCCGCGGCTTCGGCGACGAGCGTGGCCTCACGGGCCGCCGAGGCTTGCGCTTGCGCGGCCAACACCGTCGCAGCCGTGGTAGCCACCTGGCCGCCGTCGAGTTGCAGGCGCGGACGCGCTTCTGCCGCTGGTGCTCGCGGCGGTGCCGTCGCCGCTGCAGCGGCAGGCCGGCTGCGCGGACGCGGCGTCGCCGCTGCCGCCAGCGGCGCCTCGCTGTCGGCGGCACGGGGCGCGTTGCGTGGTGCCGCGGCGCGTGCCGTCCGGGCCGGTGTTGCCGTTGGTGCCGGTCGCGCCGCGCGCGTGGGCGGCAAAGGGGTGGCGGAGCCGGCGCTGCCTGCAGCTGCGCCTTGCGTGGTGGCAACGCCGGGTGCAGCGACCTCGGGTGCAGCGGCGGGCGCGGCAGCCACGCTGACCAGGGGCGGGTCGGCCAGCAGGACCAGGGTGCGCGTGATGCGCGTCGGGCAGCCTGCGGAGACGGTGATGTTGACCACCGGCTCGTCGATGGCCGCCGTGGTGCTGATGCGGATGATGGCCTCGCTGGCGTCGCGGCCCTGCGTGACGCGGGCGCGCACCGTGCCGGGCTGAAGGCGCGAATCACCGGACTGCACCTCGGCCGAAACGCAGTCGCTGGTCAGCGTTTCGCCGTCGGCCAGCGACACCGGCAAGGCCAGATTCAGCTGCTGACCGAGCAACGCGCTGGCGCGGAAGTCGCCGAAACCCAGCGCCAGAGCCGGGCCCGCCATGCCGAGTGCAATGAAGGTGATGGAGAGGCGGTACTTGCCGATGAACATGCCGTGCGTCGCCGCTTGCCGGGCCCAAGTTGCGCACCGACACAGCATCGATTGGTGACTATCTGTGACGACAAGACTCTAGCATGCGAGGTCGCGGCGCCGCGACAAATGCGACCCCAACAAGTCCGCAGTCACGCCACAAGCATCACGCAGAGCGCAGGCCCCGGTACGAACGCGCTGCCCCGGGGACAAACCCTGCTGCGGCCGCCATCGACGACAGGCTTGACGCGGTCTGAGTAGCATGCGAGAGATGGAACAGTTCATCGGCACCCGCCCCGTGCCCACTGCGCAAGCCTTCGATGTTGCGGCGCTGACGGCCTGGCTCGAGCGCAACATCGAAGACTTCGCCGGGCCGCTCGGCGTCGAGCAATTCAAAGGCGGCCAGAGCAACCCGACCTTCAAGTTGACCACGCCCAGGGCGACTTACGTCATGCGCGCCAAGCCCGGCCCGGTGGCCAGGCTGCTGCCGTCGGCGCACGCGATCGAGCGCGAGTACCGCGTCATGGCAGCGCTGCGGCCGCACGGTGTGCCGGTGCCCGAGATGCTGGCGCTGTGCGAGGACGAGTCGGTGATCGGCCGCGCCTTCTGCGTCATGAGCTTCGTCGATGGCCGCGTGCTCTGGAACCAGGCCCTGCCCGATTGCAGCAACCACGAACGCGCTGCGATCTACGATGAGATGAACCGCGTCATCGCAGCGCTGCACAGGGTCGACGTGCGGGCCGCGGGCCTGGCCGACTACGGCAAGCCGGGCAACTACTTCGAGCGCCAGATCGGGCGCTGGGGCAGGCAGTACACGGCCTCCATCACGCAACCGATCGACGCCATGGACCGCCTGATGCAGTGGCTG
>JANNJX010000205.1:0-1875 GCA_031396005.1 Burkholderiales bacterium | reverse complement strand
CATACGTCAGATCCTTGGCTGGCGCGAGTACGTGCGCGGCATCTACTGGACCCAGATGCCGGACTATCTGGAACGCAACGCGCTCGACGCCCAGGAGGACCTGCCGGCCTGGTACTGGACGGGCGCCACCGACATGGCCTGTCTGCGCGACGCGCTGACGCAGACGCTCACGCACGGCTACGCCAACCACATCCAGCGCTTGATGGTCACGGGCCTGTACGCGTTGATGCTGGGCGTGCAGCCCAAACAGGTGTACGCCTGGTATTTGGCTGTGTACGTCGACGCAGTGGAGTGGGTCGAACTGCCCAACACCCTGGGTATGAGCCAGTACGCCGACGGCGGCGTGATGGGCAGCAAGCCCTACATCGCCACCGGCAAGTACATCCAGCGAATGAGCCCGCACTGCAAGGGTTGCCGCTACGACCCCGCGCAGCGCAGTGGCGACCAAGCGTGCCCGTTCACCACCCTGTACTGGGACTTTCTGATGCGCCATGAAGCGGCGCTGGCCCAGAACCAGCGCATGGTGTTGCAAGTGAAGAACGTGGCGCGCCTGACCGACGCGCAGAAGCAGGCGGTGAGCGAACGCGCAGCGGCCATCCGACGTGGCGAGGTCGGGGTTGAAGTGGTGGCTGATCGGGATGAATGAAACCTTCGAGCCCACGCTCGCCGCGGCGCGGGCCCGCATAGCCGCCGTGCGACCGGCCGCCTATGCGCGCACGCGCAATGCGCTCGACGGCGCCGTCAGCGGCCTGTCGCCGTACATCACGCATGGCATCGTCACGCTGACCGACGTGCTGGCCGGCGTGGCCGCACGGCATGCGCTCGACGTGCAGCACAAGTTCGTCTACGAGCTCGGCTGGCGCGCCTACTTCCGCCATGTCTGGCAGCACCGCGGCGATGGCATCCTCCACTCGCTGCGCGCGGGCCCGCTGCCCAACGACGCGTACGCCGCCGAGTTGCCGGCCGACATCCGCCAGGGTTGCACCGGCGTGCCGGTGGTGGACGAAGCCGTGCGTGCGCTGTATGCCACCGGCATGCTGCACAACCACGCGCGCATGTGGCTGGCCAGCTATGTGGTGCATGTGCGCAAGGTGCATTGGCGCGTTGCCGCCGATTGGCTGTACGGCCACCTGCTCGACGGCGACCTGGCCAGCAACCACCTTAGCTGGCAGTGGGTGGCCGGCACCGGCAGCAGCAAGCCGTACCTCTTCAATGCCGACAACGTGGCCCGCTATGCGCCCGCGTCGTGGCACAGCCCGGGCAGCGTGATCGACACGTCCTACGAGGCGCTGGACTGCATGGCGCGCCAGCCGGCGCCGCAGGGTCGAGGCGAACACCGCGCGCGGCTCGACGGCCCCTCGTCGATCGAGCCCCGCTTGTTGGCCAAGCCGCCTGACGAACTGGGCTCGACGGCCCCCGACGCCGCTGCCGTCGCCGGCCGCGACGTCTGGCTCGTGCACCCCTGGAGCTTGGGGGCACTGCCAGCCGCGCTGCCGGCCGATACGCTGGTGATCGGCGTCTTCGTGGCCGACTTTCACCGCGCCTGGCCTTGGAACGAACGGCGCTGGCGCTTCGTCGGCAACCGGATGGCCGAACTCGCCGCGCAACGATGGCAGGGTGACGCCGCGGCCATCGGTGCCGCATTGAAGGGTGCCCGCAGCGTGCGCGGCATCGACGAGCCGCATCTCGCACCGTGGTTGGCACGCTGGGCAGCAGGCGAGTCCGCGCCCGCGCTGTTCCCACACGTCGATCGGCGCTGCGATTCCTTTTCGCAGTGGTGGACCCGTACCTCACGCGGCCTGGACTCGGCTGCGGACTTGCTGGCCGTCAACGAGGTGCCGGCATGTTGACCGACAGTCCGAGCGGAGCCGTGAC
>JANNJX010000176.1:0-11545 GCA_031396005.1 Burkholderiales bacterium | reverse complement strand
GGGGATCGCGTCCTGCTTGACGCCGAAGGCCGGCACCATCCAGGCGTGGATGACGTCGTTGGCGGTGGTGATGATGCGGATCTTCTTGCCCACCGGCACCACCAGCGGGTTGTCGACCTTCTGCAGGTAGTCGTCGGTCGACGGCGGCTTGCCGCTGTTGCTCATCTCGCGGTGCGAGGCGTCGAGCGTGGAATAGAAGCCGATGCCCTCGCCTTCGCCCTTGAGGTAGTCGTAGCCCCACTTCCACTGATGGCCGGTGGCCTTGATGGTGATGTCGGCGTTGGTCGTGTCCTTCATCGCCACCACCGTCTTGGTCGCCGGCAGCGCCATCGCGATGACGATGAAGAAAGGCACCACCGTCCAGGCGATCTCGACGGCCACGCTCTCGTGGAAGTTGGCGGCCTTGGCGCCTTTGCTCTTTCGGTGCATGAGGATCGAATAGAACATGAACCCGAACACACCGATGAAGATCACCACGCAGATGATCATCACGTAGTTGTGCAGCCACTGAATCTCGCTGGCGAGTTTGGTCACCGGCGGGCGCAGATCGAACTGGTTGACGGCCGGCCCGCCAGGCAAATCGTTGACCGCCAGCGCTGCAGAGGCCGCGACAGTGGTCAACAGAGCGACGCAGGTTCGCGCAACAGGGCTCAGGAGCTTCTTCAAGCCGATCATCGTGGTCTCTTCGTTCCGGTTTCTTCGTGGATGTCGTTGTTGGCTGCCGGCCTGCCGTGCGAGCGCAAGGCGGAGCGCAACTCCTGGGCCAGACCCTGGCGCAGCTCGGGCCGCAGGTAGCGGCCGATGCGCGCAGTGTGACCGTCACCGGCCACTTCGATCAAGGACCGGTCGCTGGACAGAGGTTCGACGCGCACCCAGGCCGCGCGAAAATCGGTGCGTGCGGTTTGCGGGCCATGCTGATGCTCCACCCGCAGCGCCTCGCCGGCTAGCGTGATGCACTCCTGGTCGGTGGCATGGCGCGCGTAGATCAGCAGCGCAGCGCCGACCAGCAGCAGCTCGATGCCGGCAAAAGCCAGCACCGGCGACGCGCCGGCCCAGGTGAAACCGAGCGCAATGGTCAGCGACACCGCGCACAGCGAGACGTAGACCGCGAACAGTTGTTTGGGCGTGATCGAGCAATTGCGCTTGAGCAGCCACACGATGCGCGGCTCGCCATCCCCGTCCACCGCTCTGCCGAATCGCCACACCGACGGCGCAGCGCCGGGCACGCGGCGCCAGTGAGCGGAAGCGGTGGTGGTGTTCATCGAAAAGGTGTGGTTGCCGCACGCCGACCGACGCGAAACAGCTACAGATTCTAGCCGAGCGAAGCGTCGTTTCGACCCGTGCGCGCCATGCGTTGCAAGTCGGCCGCGGACAAGCGCGTCTCGCCGGCGACCCCCACCCGCGGCGGCGGGTTGAAGGCGTGGCCATAAACGATCTCGAACTCGAGCGCGATGCGGCTAGCGGCGCCCTCTCGATGCGCGGCGCGCTCGGCCAGCGCTGCTTCGAGCCGCGCGCGCCAGCGCGGCGTGCGCAACCCGGCGCAGCGCGTTGGGTCGGCATTGATGCCGAGGCCGCGCAACTCGGCCAGCAGCGCCGCGGGGGTGGCCCAGGTCAGGCGCAGCACTTCCTGGTCCATCACCGGATCGGCAAACCCGGCGCGCACCAGCATGTCGCCGAGGTCGTGCATGTCGACGAAAGGCGCATGCGCCGCGCCCCAGCCGGCGTCGCGGTAAGTCTCGCGCAAGGTCTTCAGCGTGTCCGGGCCGAGTGTCGAGAACATCACAAAGCCCTCCATCGACAAAGCCTTGCGCCACTGCGCGAGCAGCGCGCCGGGGTCGGCCACGGCGTGCAGCATCATGTTGGCCCACAGCAATTGCGCCTGGGCATCGGGCACGCTGCTCTCGGCCACGGCGTCGGTGGTGGCGCGCCAGCGCTGCGCAGACCACCACGGCGCCGGCGCCGCCGGTTGTTGCATCACGGCTGCGGACTCGACGCGAATCTGCTGCGCGTTCGGATACGCCGCGCGCAACAGCGCGCTGCTGGCACCGCTGCGCGACCACCAGTCGATCACCACCGACGGCACGCGCTTCATGATCCGCAGCCGCTCGGCCATGCGCCGCGCGACTTCGCCGTGCAGCCACGGCGGATCGGCCGCCAGCGCCTGGCGCTGCTGCCAGCGCCGCAACGCGGCGCCGTCGATGGCGCGCGCAGTGGGGGTGGCCCGGTTCATCTGCACCGGCTGCTCGAGCGCGCTGAGGTTACCGACAAAGACACGGTCGGAGCGATCGTTGGCCATGGCAAGCTGCTGGTCATGAGAGAGGCATTCGATCTTCCCACGCAATGCGCCGTCTGCCGCGGCTGGAGCAGGCAGCGCGTCTGCGTGGATTGCGTACAGCGCCACGCCACCATCAAGCCACGCTGCAGCGGCTGCGCCATCGGCGTGGCGCCCGGGGTGCAGCGCTGCGGCGCCTGCATCACAGCGCCACTGCCGTTTGCGCATACCGTGGCTGCGGTGGACTACGGCTTTCCATGGAGCGGGCTCGTCACCGCCGTGAAGTTTCACGCGGCGCTCGATTTGATGAGCGCGCTCGCGGACTTGTTGGCCGACACCGTGCGCGCGAGCGCCGCCCCGCTGCCGCAACTCGTCTTGCCGGTGCCGCTGGGGCCGGCCCGACAAGCCGGGCGTGGGATGAACCAGGCTTGGGAGCTGGCGCGGCGTGTGGCAAGCCGCCTGCATCTGCCCGCGGACGCGGCTCTGATCACGCGCCGTGTCGAGACGCCGCACTTGGCCGACTTGCCGCGCGACGAACGCGTGCGCGCGATCCGCGGCGCGTTTGCGTTGGCGCCGGGAGCGACGGCGGCGCTGCGCGGGCAACACGTGGCGCTGGTCGACGACGTGATGACCACCGGCGCCACCGCGGCCGAGGCCGCGCGCACGTTGTTGGGCGGCGGCGTGGCATCGGTTCAACTCTGGGTCTTTGCAAGGACACCATGACCATAAAGCCCCTAGCTCGCCGCGCTCGCGTCCTCCGAGGGGAGCGTCATCGGCTTGGGGCGGCCCGGCGGCGCTGACATGTTCAACATCGTCCTCGTCCACCCCGAGATCCCGCCGAACACCGGCAACGTGATTCGCCTCGCAGCCAACACCGGTTGTGCCTTGCACCTGATCGAGCCGCTCGGTTTTTCGATGGACGACAAACAACTGCAACGCGCCGGCCTTGACTACCACGAGTACGCGGCCGTGCGGCGCCACGCGTCGTGGGCGGCGTTCGTGTCGAGCGCGCGGCCCGACGCGCGCCGCCTGTTCGCCTTCACCACACGCGGCAGCCGGGCGTTCGCCGACGTGGCGTGGCAGCCGGGCGATTGGCTCGTCTTTGGCAGCGAAACCGCCGGCCTGCCTGCCGCATTGCGCGACAGCTTCGACAACGCGCACCGCGTGCGCCTGCCGATGCGCGCCGGCCAGCGCAGCTTGAATCTCAGCAATGCCGTCGCGGTCGCCGTGTTCGAAGCCTGGCGGCAGTGCGGCTACGACGGCGGTGCGTAACTACGTCTCGCTGCGCGCCTCGCGGCCCATCAGCAGACGCATCGCCTGGGCAGCCTGCAACCGGCCGTCGAGCACCGCCGCCACACACTCGGTGATCGGCATCTCCACCTGCAGCGTGCGCGCGCGTTGCAGCACCACGGGCGCGCTGTAAACACCCTCGGCCACATGGCCAAGTTCGGCGAGCACTTGCACGAGCGGCACCCCTTGCGCCAGCCGCATGCCGACCTTGCGGTTGCGCGACAGGTCACCCGTGGCGGTGAGCACGAGGTCGCCCAGGCCCGACAACCCCATGAAGGTTTCGGCGCGCGCGCCGAGCGCCATGCCCAGGCGCGTCATCTCGGCCAGGCCGCGCGTGATCAACGCCGCGCGTGCGTTGAGGCCGGCTCGCAGGCCATCGCACAAGCCCGTGGCGATGGCCATCACGTTCTTCACCGCGCCACCGACCTCGACGCCGATCGGGTCACCACTCGTGTAGATGCGCAGCGCGTCGCTGTGAAAGACCTCCGCCGCGGCATCGCGCAACGCTTCGTCGGCGCTCGCCGCCACCAGCGCCGTCGGCTGCTCGCGCGCCACCTCTTCGGCAAAACTCGGGCCGGACAACACACCGCACGCCGCGTGCGGCCGCAGCTCGCGCGCGATCTCGTGGCCGAGCAGGCCGCTGCCGGCTTCGAAGCCCTTGCACAGCCAGAGCGCGCGCGCCTCGTCGGGCAGGTGCGCCAGCATCTCGCGCAGACCGAACATCGGCGTGGCGATGACGGTGAGACCGCTGATCGAGTGATGCAGCGCGGCGTTCAGATCGGCGCCGACTGCGAGCGACGGTGGCAGCGTCACGCCGGGCAGGTAGCGCGGGTTTTCGCGCGCGGCCATCATCGCTTCGGCATGAGCCGCATCGCGCGCCCACAACATCACCGCATGCCGCGAGGCCGCCTGCACCGCCAGCGCCGTGCCCCAGGCGCCGGCGCCGAGCAGCGTGACGTTCATCGTCAGCGGTTCAAATCAGTTGACAGACGCGGCCCCGTTGCCCTGCGCCGCCAGTTGCTGCTGCTGCGCCTCGAACATCGCCTGGAAGTTCACTTCCGACAACGTCACCGGCGGGAAGCCGGCGCGCGTGCAGACGTCGGAGACGATGGCGCGCAGGTACGGGTACACCATGCCCGGGCAGGCGATGCCGAGGATGGCCTGCGTTTGATCGCCCAGGTTGCGCAGCTCGAAGATGCCGGCCTGCTTGGCCTCGATCAGAAACAGCGTGCGCTCGGCGAGCTTGGTGGTGACGGTGGCGGTGACGCAGACTTCGTAGATGCCCTCAGCCACCGTCTCGGCGGAGATCGCCAGGTTGATGTCGACGTTGGGCTGCTGCTGGTCGAGCAGGATCTGCGGCGAGTTCGGCTGCTCCAGCGACAGGTCCTTCAAGTACATACGCTGGATGTTGAAGACGGGGTTGGTTTCAGGCTGGGCTTCGGCCATGGTGGGTGCGTCCAAAAGTGATCAACCCGCTGGGGCCAGCGGGTTTGTGCGGACGCCGATTATGGCCGAGGGCTTGCGTCCGTCGGCTTCAAGCCGCGGCTTGCAACAGCGGCATCAAGCCGCCCTTCTGATCGAGCGCGATCAGCTCGTCGCAGCCGCCGACATGCGTATCGCCGATGAAGATCTGCGGCACGGTGCGGCGGCCGGTGATCTCGACCATCTTGTTGCGCTGGTCGGCATCGAGGTCGATACGGATCTCGTCGATGGCCTCGACGCCGCGCTGTTTGAGCAGCGCTTTGGCGCGCAAACAGAAAGGACAAACCTGGGTGGTGTACATGCGCACGTTGTTCATGCGCGGGATTGTTCCCGAGATCGCGCGGCGGCGCTGGCGCTGCGCTGGCTGCCCTGACTCAGGCTGCGGACTTCTCCACGCGCCGGAGGCCAGCGCCGGGCCGCTCCCAAGCGGCCTGCTCCCCTTGGGGGACGCGAGCGCAGCGAGCTTGGGGCCGTCAATCTATGCGGCGCTCTTCTCGACCGGTAGTTTGGCTTCGCGCCACGCATCCAATCCGCCGGCCAGTGCCTGCGCCTTCTCGTAGCCCGCCTTGCGCAGCAGGCCCGCTGCGCGCGAAGCGCGCGAGCCCGTCGGGCAGACGACCACCAGAGGCAGCGCCTTGTTACTCGGCAGATCCTTCGAGCCTTCGAGTTTTCCCTCCAGTTTGGAGATGGGCACGTTGCGCGCGCCATTCGCATGGCCCTTGGCGAACTCGTCGGGCTCGCTGACGTCGATCAGCACCGCCTTTTCGCGGTTGATCAATCGCACCGCTTCGTTGGTGCCGACGCTGCCGGCGCCGCCCTTGCCCTTGATCTGCGGCCAGACCAGAAAGAAGCCCGACACGAGCGCGGTCAAGACCAACATCCAATTCTTCAGCAGGAACTCGAGCACGGCAGATCACGCAAAAGGCAAAGGGCACGAATCATACAATCCGCTCCCTTCGAGACCCCTTGCTCCTGCCATGCACAAGCTCGTCCTCATCCGCCACGGCGAATCGACCTGGAATCTCGAAAATCGCTTCACCGGCTGGACCGATGTGCCTCTCACCGACACCGGCGTGGCGCAGGCGCGCGAGTCGGGGCGACTGTTGAAGGAGGCCGGCTACGAGTTCGACTTCGCCGTGACCTCGGTGCTGAAGCGCGCCATATGGACGCTGTGGCACGCGCTCGATGTCATGGACCGCACGTGGCTGCCGATCATCAATGACTGGCGCTTGAACGAGCGCCACTACGGCGCGCTGCAGGGCCTGAACAAGTCCGACATGGCCAAGCAGTACGGTGACGAGCAGGTGCTGATTTGGCGCCGCAGCTACGACGTGCCGCCGCCGTTGTTGGGTGCAAACGATCCGCGCAGCGAACGTTCGGACATCCGCTACGCCAAGCTGGCGCCGTCGCAGGTGCCGCTGACCGAGTGCCTGAAGGACACGGTCGCCCGCGTCATGCCGTGCTGGAGCGACACCATCTCGCCGGCCGTCAAGAGCGGCCAGCGCCTGGTGATCGCCGCGCACGGCAATTCGATCCGCGCGCTGGTGAAGTACCTCGACGGCGTTGGCGACGCCGAGATCGTTGGCGTGAACATTCCGAACGGCATCCCGCTGGTTTACGAACTCGACGCAGACCTGAAGCCGATTCGGCACTACTACCTCGGTGATCCCGAAGCGGCAGCGAAGGCGGCGGCTGCGGTGGCGGCGCAGGGCAAGAAGAGTTCTTGATCTTCGCCAATCATTAACCCCATTCGGGCTGAGGTATCGAAGCCCACGCGCTGCCCTTCGATATCTCAGGGCGAACGGATTATTCGCACGGCAACTCGTTGGCAATCGTCTCGCGCAAATGCGCCGCCAGCGCGCGCCGATCGGCATGCGCCGTGGCTTGTGCTGTCAACACTCGCACTTCGACATTCAAGCCGCGCGAGCAGACGAACCGCCACGCGCTTTGCGCCAGCGTTGTTTCGCCGAGGAACTCGGCCAGCGGGCTGATCGCGTGCTCGGCGTCGAAGAAGCGCAAGACCACCGGCTGCACCGGTGTGGCCGTCGCCACCGCGGCGTGCAGCAGGTTGGCGTGAAACGGCAGCAACGTGCGGCCGTCGCCCGTCGTGCCTTCGGGGAACACGGCCACCGTGTCGCCGGCTTGCAGCGCTTCGGCCATCTGGTGAACGACGCGCAGCGCATCGCGCTTCTTCTCACGCTCGATGAACAGCGTGCCCGCGCCGGCGACGAGCCTGCCGATCAGCGGCCACTGCTTGACGTCGGCCTTGGAGACGAAGTGCGCTTCCGGAATCACCGCGTGGATCGCCGCGATGTCGAGCCACGACACATGATTGGAGACGACGAGCTTGGCGCCGCGCCGCGGAGCGCCCCGCGCATGCAGCGTGATGCCGATCAGCCGCAGCAGCTTGGCCGACCACCACTGGATGCGCGCATGGCGTTGTGCCGCGCTGTACGCGCCGAAGCGCAGCAGGATGATGGCCAGACCGTGCAGGCCATGCACCAGCAGGCGCGCGATGCGCCATGCGCCGACGACACTGCGCATCAGCTTTCGTAGGCCACGCTGCCGGCCACCAGCGTCGTGCGCACGCGACCCGGCACTTCGAGGCCGCTGGTCGCAAACGCGAACGGCGTGTGCTTGCCCTGGCTGACGAGCGTCGCGTCGCTGACCTGCCAGCGCGCTTGCGGATCAAAGACGCAGATGTCGGCGACGCCGCCTTCGATCAATCGACCGGCACTCGCCGCCAGCGTGCCGATCGCGCCCCCGAGCACGCGCACCGGATCACTGGTGATGCGCGCCAGTGTGGCCGGCAGCGCCAGACCGCGCTGTTCGCCCCAGTGCAGGGCCATGCCGAGCAGCAGCTCCAGTCCCGTCGCGCCCGGCGTGGCCTCGGCAAACGGCAGCGTCTTCTCGTCGGCAGTGACCGGCGTGTGGTCCGACACCAGCGCGTCGATCGTGCCGTCGGCCAGCGCCGCTTGCAGCGCATCGCGGTCGCGCTGTTGACGCACCGGCGGCGTCAAACGAAGCGCAGAGTTGAAGTAGCCGATGTCCATGTCGGTCAGGTGCAGCGAGTTGATGCTGACGTCGGCCGTCAGCGGCAGGCCCTCGGTCCTCGCCTGACGCACGAGCTCGACGCCGGCTGCGCTCGACAGGCGCTCCAGGTGCACGCGCGCGCCGGTCGCGCGCATCAGCTCGAAGATCGTGAACAGCGCGATCGTCTCCGCGGCGGCCGGCACGCCGGCCAGACCCAGACGCGTGGCGACAGCGCCGCTGGCCGCCACGCCGACACCGAGCCACGGATCGCGCGGCTGCAACCACACCGTGTAGCCGAAGGTCGCCGCGTACTGCAACGCGCGTTGCAGCGTCAGCGTGTTGGTGATGCGCGCGTCGGCGTGCGAAAAACCGACACAGCCGGACTCGGTGAGCTCGGCCATTTCGGTCAGCGCCTCGCCGGCCAGGCCGCGCGTCAATGCGCCGAGCGGGAAGACGCGGCAGCGCGAGAGCTTGCGCGCGCGGAACTTCAACATCTCGACGAGGCCAGGCTCGTCGAGCGGCGGGTCGGTATCGGGCGGACAGACCAGGCTGGTCACGCCGCCGGCCGCGGCCGCCGCGAGTTCGCTCTCCAGCATGCCTTCGTGTTCGTGGCCGGGTTCGCGCAGTCGCGCTGCGAGATCGACCAGGCCTGGCGCAACGACGAGGCCACTCGCGTCGATGACACGCTCGGCTTCGAACTCGCGCGGCACGTCGCCGAGGGCGACGATGCGGTCGCCAGCGATCGCGAGGTCGCCGCTGCGGTCGAGACCGCTTGCGGGGTCGATCAGGCGGCCGTTCTTGATCAACGTCCTCATGCCGTGTTCCCTGCAATCGTGCTCATCACCGCCATCCGCACCGCGATGCCGAACGTCACCTGCGGCAGGATCACGCTGGCACGGCCGTCGGCGACGGTGGAGTCAATCTCGACGCCGCGGTTGATCGGCCCCGGGTGCATGACGATCGCATCCGGCTTGGCCAGGGCGAGCTTGTCAGCGTTGAGGCCGAAGCGCTTGAAGTATTCGCCGGCGCTCGGCAGCACCGCCCCGTTCATGCGTTCGTTTTGCAGGCGCAGCATGATGATCACGTCGGCGTCGCGGATGCCTTCGGCCATGTCGTGGCAGACGCGCACGCCCATGCCGGCGAGGTCGCCGGGCACGAGCGTCTTGGGCCCAACGGCGCGGATCTCGGGCACGCCGAGCGTCGTCAGCGCGTGAATGTCGGAGCGGGCTACTCGCGAGTTGACGATGTCGCCGACGATCGCCACGGTGAGCTGCGTGAAATCACCCTTGAAGTGGCGGATCGTGTACATGTCCAACAGGCCCTGCGTCGGATGCGCATGGCGGCCGTCGCCCGCGTTGACCACATGCACATGCGGCGCGCAATGCTGTGCGATCAGGTGCGGCGCGCCGCTCTCGCTGTGGCGGACGACGAACATGTCGGCATGCATCGCCGAGAGATTCGCAATCGTGTCGAGCAGGCTCTCGCCCTTGGCGGTGCTGCTGCGCGCGATGTCGAGGTTGATGACGTCGGCCGACAGGCGTTTGGCCGCGATCTCGAAGGTCGTGCGCGTGCGCGTGCTGTTCTCGAAAAACAGGTTGAACACGCTCTTGCCGCGCAGCAGCGGCACCTTTTTCACGTCGCGCTCGTTGACCGAGAGGAAAGTGCCGGCAGTGTCGAGAATCTGCGTCAGAACCGCCTTGGGCAGGCCCTCGATCGACAGCAGGTGGATCAGCTCACCGTGCTGGTTGAGTTGCGGGTTGCGTTTGGACAGCATCAGTTCGCCTTCCGCCGGGCCTCTCCAAGGAAGGCGAGCGCCCCCACGGGGGGGAGCGACGCGGCGGAGCCGCTGGCTTGGGGGCTCATAGATCGCTCTTGCTCTCGAGCGCGAAGGCGAACGTGCCGCCCTCGCCCTTGGCCAACGCGAGGCGCTGCTGCGGCGACACGGTCACACGCGCGGCGGTGAACGTGGGCTGGATCGGCAACTCGCGCCCGCCGCGATCGACCAGCACCGCCAGCGAGACGCTGGCCGGACGGCCGAAGTCGTACAGCTCGTTCAAGACGGCGCGGATCGTGCGGCCGGTGAACAGCACGTCGTCGATCAGCATCACATGACGGCCGTCGATCGCGAAGGGCAGCTTGGTCGTGCCGGCGCCGGCGGCCAGGCCGCGCTCGGCGAAGTCGTCGCGGTGGAGGGTGCTGGTGATGACGCCGGCGTCACCGGGCAATTTCAGATCGGCCTGCAACCGCGCGGCCAGCCAGGCGCCGCCGGACCAGATGCCGACGAGCACTGCATCGGGCCGGTCGGCGAGCAGGCGGCGCACGCCGTCGCGCAAGGCTCCGTAGAGCGCTTCGGCATCGAGGGTGAGAGAGGTGCTGCTCATGCGTTGCGTAAGAACTGTTCGAGGATCAGCGCCGCAGCGGCGGCATCGGCATCACGCGCGCCCAACGAGCGCGCTTCGGTCGTCGTGTAGCGCTCATCGACTTCATGCACCGGCAGGCCGAAACGGCCCGAGAGCTGGCGCGCAAAGCGCTGTGCGCGGCTTGTATTGTCGTGCGCCGCGCCGTCGGGGTGAAAGGGCACGCCGACGACGAGCGCCGCGGGCTGCCATTCGACGATCAGCGCGGCGATGGCGGCAAAGCGCGCATCGCCTTCAACGGCGATCGTGCGCAGCGGCGTGGCGCTCTTCGTCAGGCTGTTGCCCGAGGCCACGCCGACGCGGTTGAGGCTGAAATCGAAGGAAAGAAAGGTCTGAGGCTGCACAGCGTGGTCTCCCCCACTCATGCGTGCCCCGCCTCCTGGCTCAGCATGCGCGGGTCGATGCCGAGCAGCGACACCGCCTTGTCATAGCGTTCGGCGATCGGTGTGTCGAAGATAACGCTCGGGTCGGCATCGACCGTCAGCCAGCCGTTGCGCGAGAGCTCGTCTTCTAGCTGGCCGGCGCCCCAACCGCTGTAGCCGAGCGTGATCAGCATGCGCTTCGGCCCGGCGCCGTCGGCCAGCGCTTCGAGCACGTCCTTGCTCGTCGTCATGTCGAGCGATCCGCCTGCGATCGACAGCGTCGAGTTGTACGGGCTGACGTGGTCGGCCTGACGCTCGTGCAGCACGAAGCCGCGCTCGGTCTGCACCGGGCCGCCGAAGTACACCGGCGTGTCGGCGATGTCGTCGCGGTTCAAGCTCAGCTCGACCTTTTCGAACAGGTTCTTCAGCTTGATGTCGACCGGCTTGTTGATCACCAGGCCGAGCGCGCCTTTTTCTGTGTGCTCGCACAGATAAACCACCGAGCCGGCGAACGTCGGGTCGGCCATGCCCGGCATGGCAATCAGGAATTGATTGGTGAGATTGATACGACTCGCGCCGACGGCACCCGACATGGCTTCGATTCTAGTGGCGCAGTCCTCGTAAACCGTGTGAAATTCACGCATGCTTGACCACCGTGCCTGGGGTGTGCAAGGTAGGAACTCACAATA
>JANNJX010000133.1:0-2327 GCA_031396005.1 Burkholderiales bacterium | reverse complement strand
GGCATCAAGCTGCCGGTGATGATGGGCGTGACCTTCGCCGCGGTCGGCCCGATGGTCGCCTTCGCCAACGCGATGCCGGGGCCGGACGGCGCGCGCGCGATCTTCGGCGCGATCATCGGCGCCGGGCTGATCTCGGTGGCCATCGCGCCGGCGGTGAGCAAGCTGCTGCGCTTCTTTCCGCCGGTGGTCACCGGCACCATCATCGCCATCATCGGCATCAGCCTGATGCGCGTCGGCGTCGGCTGGGCGATGGGCGGGCCGGCCAACCTGGCGCAAAGCGTCGACGTGCCGAAGCTGGTGCAGATGGTCGATACAGCCAAGGCCGCGGCGCAGGCGGCGAGTGCCGCCGCACCCGGTGCGGTGCCACAGGTCGTGAAGTTGGCGGGCCCGATCCCCATGGTCGACAACCCGAGCTACGGCGCGCTCGACAACATGGCCATTGCCGCCGCGGTGCTCGTCTTCATCTTGCTGCTGGTGCGCTACATGAAGGGCTTCGTCGCCAACATCTCGGTGCTGCTCGGCATCGTCGCCGGTTGTGCGATAGCGATCGCGCTGGGCAAGATGAACTTCGACAAGGTCGGCAAGGCGCATTGGTTCGACGTGGTGACGCCGTTCGCCTTCGGCATGCCGACGTTCGACCCGGTGATGATCCTGACGATGACGCTGGTGATGATCGTCGTCATGATCGAGAGCACCGGCATGTTCCTCGCGCTGTCCGACATCACCGGCCGGAAGATCTCGCAGCGCGAACTCGCCGCCGGGCTGCGCACCGACGGCGTCGGCACCGTGATCGGCGGCGTCTTCAACACCTTCCCCTACACCAGCTTCTCGCAGAACGTCGGCCTGGTGGGCGTCACCGGCGTCAAAAGCCGCTGGGTCTGCGTGGCCGGCGGCGTGATCATGATCGTGCTCGGCCTGCTGCCGAAGATGGCGGCCTTCGTCGAGAGCATCCCGACCTTCGTCCTCGGCGGCGCCGGGCTGGTCATGTTCGGCATGGTCGCGGCCACCGGCATCCGCATCCTCTCGACCGTGGACTACAAGAACAACCGCCACAACCTCTACGTCGTCGCGCTCGCCATCGGCTTCGGCCTGATCCCGCTGGTGGCGCCGCGCTGGACGCAGCAGATGGCGCACGGCCTGCACCCGTTGCTCGAGTCGGGCATCCTGCTGACCGCGGTGGCGGCGGTGGCCTTGAACGTGTTCTTCAATGGCACCAAAGGCGACACGGCCGGCGCCATCGAAGCGGCGAAGACGGCCGAAGCCCATTGACAGCGCCGACGATGCCACCTGCCGCAAAGCCGATGCGAACCGAGGGCGACGTTCGTTGCGATCTCGCGGCGGCCTACCGCTTGGCCGCGCTGAACGGCTGGGACGATACGGTGTACACCCATCTGTCGGCCAGCGTGCCGGGCGAGGCGGGCGTCTATCTGATCAATCGATTCGGCCTCGGCTTCGACGAGGTCCGTGCGTCGGACCTGGTCAAGGTGGACGTGCACGGCCGCGTGCTCGATGGTTCCGGCCGCCCGGTCAATCCCAGCGGCTTCGCCATCCATGGCGCCGTGCACGCGGCACGGCCCGAGGCCGAATGCGTGATCCACCTGCACGCGCCCTGGGGTGTGGCGTTGTCGATGCGGCCCGAAGGCCTGCTGCCGGGCTCGCAGTGGGCGATGCGCCTGCACGGCCGCCTGGGCCGGCATGCCTACGAGGGTCTGGCGCTGGGCAGCGACGAACAGCGCCGGCTGGTCGCCGCTCTCGGGTCGCTCGACGGCCTGATCCTCGACAACCACGGCACGCTGACCGTCGGCCGCAGCGTCGCCGAAGCCTTCATGCTGATGCACCTGCTCGAGCGTGCGGCCCAGGCGCAACTGCGCGCGATGGCGGCCGGCAGCGCCACTTTGCGTGTGGCCAGCGAGGCGCTCGCGGCGCTGAGCTGGCGCCAATGGGTCGGCGACGGCCACGAACGCGACGGCGACGTCGAGTGGCCTGCGCTGCTGCGCCGCGCCGAGCGCCTGTCGCCGGGATTCAGAGACTGACCACAGGGAGATTTGACATGCCGACCATCCGCATCGAGTTGTTCGAGGGCCGCAGCGTCGAGATGAAGCGCGCGCTCGCCCGGGAAATCACCAGCGCCTGCGTGCGCGTGCTCGGCGGCAGCGCCGATGGCGTCGACGTCGTCTTCAGCGACGTGGCGCGCCACGACTGGGCCAGCGGCGGCGTGCTGTGGAGCGACAAGCCGCCGGCCCCACCCGCGGCAGAAGGTCAGCTTTGACCTGAACGCATCCATCCGGATCAATACCAAGGGCAAACCCGCAATACGGCGGGCTTTT
>JANNJX010000104.1:0-7571 GCA_031396005.1 Burkholderiales bacterium | reverse complement strand
AGCCGCTACGACGGCACCGCGCTGATCGCCGCGGCGCACCTCGGCCATGACGGCGTCGTGCGGCAGTTGATCGCTGCCGGCGCGCCGCTCGACCACGTGAACAACCTGCATTGGACGGCGGTGATCGAGGCGGTCGTGCTCGGCAACGGCGGGGCGCGCCACCAGGCCACGTTGAAGGCGCTGATCGATGCGAAAGCGAACCTGCTACTGGCAGACCGCAGCGGGCGCACCGCCCTGCAACTGGCGCGCGAACGCGGTTATGCCGAGATGGTGGCGATGCTGGAGCGTGCCGGCGCGCGCTGAAGGTCGCTGTTCGCGGCGATCGTCGCGAACAGATCCTTCGGATCGTTCATCTGCGGCACGAGCTCGATCAACTCGCCGACGCCGAGCTCGCGCGCCGCGTCGTGCAGGAAGTGCAGCGCCGCGTAGTCCTCGATCGCAAAGCCGACCGAGTCGAAGACCGTGACCTGCGCGTCGCTCGTGCGGCCCGCGGCGTGCCCCGACAGCACGCGCCAGAGTTCGGTGACTTCGAACTCGGCCGGCATCTGCTGCAAGTCGCCCTCGATGCGCGTCTGCGGCTCGTACTCGACGAAGACGCTGGCTGCGCGCAGCACGTCGGCATGCAGCTCGGTCTTGCCGGGGCAGTCGCCGCCGACGCCGTTGAAGTGCATGCCGGGCTCGACCATCTCGGCCGTGACGATCGTGGCGAGCTGCTTGTCGGCCGTGATCGTGGTGACGATGTCGGCGCCGCGCACTGCTTCCGCCGTGCTCTCGCAGACGATGACGTCGAGGCCCTGGCCTTGCAAGTTGCGCACGAGTTTGGCGGTGGCTCGGGCATCGACGTCGTAGACGCGCAAGGTGCGGATGCCGACGATGTCTCGAAACGCGATGGCCTGAAATTCGCTCTGCGCGCCGTTGCCGACGAGCGCCATGACGCGGCTGTCCTTGCGCGCCAACGCGCGCGCGGCCACGGCCGACATCGCGGCGGTGCGGATCGCGGTCGGCAGCGTCAGCTCGGCCAGCAAACGCGGCGCGCCGGTGGCCACATCGGCCAACACACCGAAGGCCATGACAGTCGATACGCCGCGCTGTGTGTTCTTCGGATGGCCGTTGACGTACTTGAACGAGTACCAGCTCGCATCGGCCACCGGCATCAGCTCGATCACGCCGTCGGCCGAGTGGTTTGCCACGCGCGGCGTTTTGTCGAATTCGTTCCAGCGCAGGAAGTCGGCATGGATGCGATCGGCCACAGCGGCGATGCATGCCGGCAGGCCTTTGCGAGCAACGATGCGGGCCACGGCGAGTGCGCCGAGGTACAGGGTGTCGGTGGGCAGCGGGATGCGATCGCGTTTCATGGCGAGAGTTTGTCGAGAGCCCGTGACAAGCGAAAGCGTCAGAACCGTCTCCGATCCGCCACGTCTTTGCGCAAAGCGTCAACCTAGAATGACGTTATGGCCAAAGACGACAGCCTCGATGGCACTGACCAGCGCCTGATTGCGCTGCTGCGCCAGGACGCGCGGCTGCCGATCGCGGTGCTCGCCGACAAGCTCGGCGTCTCGCGCGGCACCGTCAACAACCGCCTGTCCAAGCTCGAAAAGTCCGGCGTGGTCATCGGCTACACGGTGCAGTTGCGGCCCGACGCGCAGCCGAATCAGATTCGCGCCTGGATGGGCATCGAGGTCGAAGGCAACCAGACGCGCGAGGTCATCGCCAACCTGCTCGGCGAGCCCGGCATCGGCGCGCTGCACGACACCAACGGCCGCTGGGACCTGCTGGCCGAGCTGCGCGCGACGACGATGGCCGAGCTGTCGCAGGTGCTGGAGCGGATTCGTCTGTTGAAAGGCATTCGCGGCACCGAGACCAGCATTCACCTCGCCACGTACCGCTGACGCGGTACGCCCGCAGCCCACAATCACGCCCATGAAGCGACCTCCTTCCGAACCAGTGCGCGCACCCCACGGCGTGCTCAGCGACTACTACCGCGACGCCGCCGCGCGCGAGGCCTACGTGCGCAGCACGTTCGACGACACCGCCGAAGACTACGACCGCATCGAGCGCCTCATCGGCTTCGGCTCCGGCCCGTGGTACCGGCGCCAGGCACTGCTGCGCGCCGGGCTGCGGCCGCGACTCGATGTGGTCGATGTCGGCATGGGCACTGGCCTCGTCGCCAAGGAGATCTTGCGCGTCACCGGCGAGTCGCAGCGCCTGATCGGCGTCGATCCGAGCCCGGGCATGATCGCGCAGTCGGGCCTGCCTGCCGACGTGCGCTGCCTCGACGGCCGCGCCGAGCGCATGCCACTGCCCGACGCCAGCGCCGACTTCATCAGCATGGGCTACGCGCTGCGCCACATCGCCGACCTGTCGGCCGCCTTCGCCGAATTCGCGCGCGTGTTGAAACCCGGCGGCCGCGTGCTGATCCTCGAGATCACGCGCCCGGCCGGCGCCGTGGCCAACACGTTGCTGCGCGCCTACATGCGCGGCGTCGTGCCGAACGTCGCCAAGCTCGTCGCGCGCCAGCCGCAAACGGCCGAACTCTGGCGCTACTACTGGGACACGATCGAAGCCTGCGCGCCGCCGCAAGCGGTGCTGCGCACGCTGGCCGACGCCGGGTTCGCGTCGGCCGAGCGGCATGTGGAGCTGGGGATTTTTTCGGAGTACCGGGCGGTGAGGACGGCGGCGTGAGCGCTCAGCCCACTGCCTCCACCACCATCTGCACCCGCCGCTGCCCCTGCCACTCGTCGAGGCACAGGCGATAGGCCAGGCGCACGCGCTCGGCCACCGGCTCGGCGTGGCCGAACCAGATCGCGTCGCGGATCTGGCCTTGGTGTTTGATGCGCAGCTTCAGGTGCTTGTCGGCGACGAGGCGCTGGCCGAGGACTTGCACTTCGTCGCAGAACACCGGCGCTTCGAAGGCCTGCCCCCAGACTTGTGAATCGAGCTGGCTCACCGTCTCGGCGTTGAAGTATTCGAGCGCGAGCGGGCCGTCGGTGAGCAGGCGGCGTGTCAGCGTGGCGGCGTCGAGCCATTCGCGGGCGACTTGCTGCAGCGCCTGGTCGAAGACGTCGAAATGCTCTTCGTCGAGCGTGCAGCCGGCCGCCATCGCGTGGCCGCCGAAGCGCTTCAACACGCCGGGGTGGCGTTTGGCGACGAGGTCGAGCGCGTCGCGCAGGTGGAAGCCGGGGATCGAGCGGCCGGAACCTTTCAACGAGCCATCTTGTGCCAGCGCGAAGACGAAGGTCGGGCGGTGCAGTCGGTCTTTCAATCGGCCGGCGACGATGCCAACCACGCCTTCGTGGAACTCGGGGTCGAAGAGGGCGAGTGCGGGCGGCGGCTCGCCCTCGGGCATCAGGTGTTCGAGCGCGAGTTCGGCTTGCTCGCGCATGCCGGCTTCGACGTCGCGCCGCTCGCGGTTGATTGCGTCGAGCTGCTGCGGCAGGTCGGCGGCGCGTGCGGCATCGTCGGTGACCAGGCACTCGATGCCGAGCGTCATGTCGGCCAGGCGGCCGGCAGCGTTGATGCGCGGACCGAGCGTGAAGCCGAAGTCGAACGCGGCGGCGCGCGTCGGTTCGCGTTTGGCCACGGCATAGAGCGCAGCGATGCCGGCGCCCATGCGGCCGGCGCGGATGCGTTTGATGCCTTGAGCGACCAGGCGACGGTTGTTGCCGTCGAGCTTGACGACATCGGCCACGGTGCCGAGCGCGACCAGGTCGAGCAGCGCATCGAGCTTGGGCTGTGCGGCCACGTCGAAGCAGCCCCGCGCGCGCAACTCCGCGCGTGTGGCCAGCAGCACGTAGAACATCACGCCGACACCGGCGATCGACTTGCTGGCGAAGTCGCAGCCCGGCTGGTTCGGGTTGACGATGCAGTTCGCGTCGGGCAGTCGCACCACGCCGTCCACCAGCGCCGGCAAGTGGTGATCGGTGACGAGCACGTCCAGGCCGCGCGCGCGCGCATGGGCCACGCCGTCGAAGCTGGCGATGCCGTTGTCCACCGTGACCAGCAGTTGCGGTGAGTGCGCGAGGGCCAGATCGACGATCGGCGGCGTCAGGCCGTAGCCGTGCACCGTGCGGTCGGGGACCACGTACGACAGCGTGCCCGGCGCTGCGCCCAACATCGCCAGGCCGCGCAGCGCCACCGCGCAGGCCGTGGCGCCGTCGCAGTCGTAGTCGGCGACGATGCAGACGCTGCGCTGCTGCGTGATCGCATCGGCGAGCAGCGTTGCGGCCTGCGGCGTGCCCTTCATCGACAACGGCAGCAGCAGGCGGGCCAGGCCGTCGTCGAGTTCTTCATGCGTCTTCACGCCGCGCGACGCGAGCAGCCGCGCCAGCAGCGGGTGCACGCCGCACTCTTCGAGCGCGAAGACCACGCGCGGCGGAACGTCGCGCACCTCGAGTTTCGGCGGCGGAACGTCGCGCACCTCGAGTTTCGGCGGCGGCACATCGCGCACCTCGAGTTTCGGCGGCGGCACGTCGCGGGTCTTGATCGTCGGTGAACTCACAACGCCTCCAGCCATTCACGCGAAGCGCGCCGGCCCTTGAGCGCTGAAGCCACGCGCTGCCACAGCCGCTGCTCGGTGCGCTCGAAGGTCAGCGCGCTGCGCTCGCCGCACAGCGTGAGCCACTGCAGCGGCCGCGTCGGCAGCATCGACGCATCCAGCGCTCGCCACGCAGCCAGCCACGCCGCCCAGTCTTCGGCCAGCGCGGGCGCAGCGAGGCGGTCATCGACCTGCACGTTGTACTTGGCGTCGCGCTGCAGCGCGCCGCAGCCGGAGAGCCAGAACGAGTTGACCGTCAGCGCGCCGGCGGCCTCACGCTCGGCATTGACCGGGTGCGTGTGCAGCAGCATCTGCACCTCGTTCTGCAAGCGCCGCGCGCGCCGCGCGCTGGGCTCGGTGGGCAGCCAGCGGTCGAGACTGCGGCCGACGACGCGGTCGAGCGAGGCCGTGGGCATCGCGGCGAGATCGGCATGCGAGGCGTACCAGCGCAGCGGCGCGCCCCAGAGCAGCGTCATGCCCTCGCTCTCGAACAGCGGCCGCACGGCATCGAAAAGCGCGCGCGAGGTGGCCTCGTCCAGGCCCAGCGAGCGCGGGTCGGCGTGGTGGATGGCGTCGGCGCCGACGCGCCAATGCGCCGGCGTGACCAGCCCCCAGGCCGCCGTGCCGACGTCGATGCCGTCCGCCGCCGCTTGCCGTGCCGCCCAGGGCAGCGGCGCATCGGCATCCGATCGCCAGCCGAGCGCTTTGGCCAGAGCGCGCTCGTGCGGCGTGGCGAGCGTCCACTCGTCGCCGTCGATGCGCTCGAACTCGTGCGAGCCGGCCAAGAGGGCGTCGAGCGCGGGTGTGGCCAGGCGCGACAAAGCGTCGCGGCCGGCGGCGGAGGAGGGGGATGCGAAAGGAACGATGAGGTGCACTCGACTCATTATCGATGGCAGCGTCGTTTAGCATTCCGCACCCCATGACCACCCCCTATGAATGGCAGATCGGCTGGCGCTATGTGCGCGCCGGCCGCGCCGGACGCCGCAACGGCTTCATCTCCTTCATCTCAGCCACGTCGATGATCGGCATCGCCCTCGGCGTGGCCGCGTTGATCATCGTGCTGTCGGTGATGAACGGCTTCCAGAAAGAGGTGCGCGACCGCATGCTCTCGGTGATCGCGCATGTCGAGTTGATCGACCGCAGCAACGTAGCGCTGCCGGATTGGAAGGCCACCGCCGACGCGGCGCGCGCGGCCGTGCCGCAGCAGGTGCTGGGCGCCGCGCCGTTCGTCTCGGCGCAGGTGCTCACCGCACGCGGCGACGAGATGCGCGGGGCGCTGCTGCGCGGCATCTCGCCGGCAGAAGAAGCCAGCGTCACGCCGCTGGCGGCGCAGATGAAGGACGGCGCCTTTGCCAAGCTGGTGCCCGGCGAATGGAACATCGTGCTCGGCATCGAGCTGGCGCGCTCGCTCGGTGTGCGCACGGGCGACAAGGTCACCGTCATCGCGCCGAGCGGCCAGGTGACGCCGGCCGGCGTGGTGCCGCGGTTGAAGCAGTTCACGCTCGTCGGCACCTTCGACAGCGGCCACTACGAGTACGACAGCGCCTACGCGCTGGTGCATCTGGACGACGCGGCGACATTGCTGCGCACGGGGGGCGCGACCGGCGTGCAGTTGAAGCTGGCCGATCTGCACCAGGCGCGCGGCATCGCCGACTCCCTCCAGCGTGCGATGCCCGACGCCATCAGCGTGCGCGACTGGACGCGCACCAACCGCAACTGGTTCGACGCGGTGCAACTCGAGAAGCGGCTGATGTTCATCATCCTGACGCTGATCGTCGCCGTGGCTGCGTTCAACCTCGTCAGCACGCTGGTGATGACCGTCACCGACAAGCGCGCCGACATCGCCATCCTGCGCACGCTCGGCGCCAGCCCGCGCTCGGTCATGGGCATCTTCGTCGTGCAAGGTGCGCTGGCCGGCATCGTCGGCACGCTGGCCGGCGTGGCGCTCGGGTTGCTGATCGCCTTCAACATCGACGTGCTGGTGCCGGCGCTCGAACGCTTGCTGTCGACGAGCTTCCTGCCGGCGAGCATCTACGTCATCAGCCGCATGCCGAGCCAGCCGCTGTGGAGCGACATCCTGCCGATCACGCTGATCGCGCTGGCGCTGGCCTTCGTCGCCACGCTCTACCCGAGCTGGCGCGCCAGCCGCGTCAATCCGGCCGAGGCGCTGCGCTATGAATGACTTGACGACCCCAAGCTCACTGCGTTCGCTGCCCCCGAGGGGCGCTCAGCCTGCTTGGGGCGGCCCGGCGCCGGCTGAGGTCCTGACCTGCAAAGGCCTCAGCAAACGCTTTCACGACGGCGAGCTCGATGTCGATGTGCTGCGTGGCGTCGATCTCTCGGTGCAGAAAGGTGAAACGGTCGCCATCGTCGGCGCCTCGGGCTCCGGCAAGAGCACGCTGCTGCACCTGCTCGGCGGCCTCGATGCGCCGAGCGCTGGCAGCGTCAGCCTCGTCGGCCGTGATTTCACGTCGATGAGTGCGACCGAGCAGGGCGTGTGGCGCAACCGGCATCTCGGCTTCGTCTACCAGTTCCACCACCTGCTGCCCGAGTTCAGCGCCCTGGACAACGTGGCGATGCCGCTGCGCATCCGCCGCGATTCGCTGCAAGCCTCGCGCGAGGTGGCGGCGGCGATGCTGACCAAGGTCGGATTGGCGGCGCGCATCAAGCACCGCCCGTCCGAGCTTTCCGGCGGCGAGCGTCAGCGCGTGGCGATCGCGCGCGCGCTCGTCACGCAGCCGGCCTGTGTGCTCGCCGACGAGCCCACCGGCAACCTCGACCGCGAAACCGCCGACGGCGTGTTCCGCCTGATGCTCGACTTGGCGCGCGAGCACGGCACCGCCTTCGTGCTGGTGTCGCACGACGAGCAACTCGCGGGTCGCTGCGGGAACATGCTTCGGCTCGTGCGGGGCGTACTCGGGTAGGCGATGTTCGCGCTGCTCGCGCTGGCGGTTGCGACTCTGGCGGTGGTGACGTTGCTGCCGATCTGGCGCTATGAAGCGTGGTGGGTGCGCGATCAGGACTTTCCGCGCTTGCA
>JANNJX010000054.1:0-1991 GCA_031396005.1 Burkholderiales bacterium | reverse complement strand
TCCGCGCGGCCGCTGATGGGCCCGGCGGGTGCCGGCTCGCTGGCGCAGGTGATCAACGCCGCGCTCGGCAACCAGGCGCGCTTCGACGCGATGAGCGAATTTTTCGGCGACACCGGCAAGGGCGACCGCGCCGGTGTGTGGGAGAACACCCCGCAACTTCGCCCCGAGTTCCGCGCGGATACGCGCCGGCAACTCGAAAAAGCGGCGAAGAAGCGCAAGGCCGAGGAGATGCTGTGACCCCCCCCGTAGCGCTTTCGGCGCTCCCCCCCAGGGGGGCCGCGCCAGCGGACCGGCAAAGCCGGATCCGCGGCCCGCGCTTGGAAATACGTGCGTTTGGAGGATCGCCTTGCTAGTCCTCGACCACGATCGTGCCGGCGGTTACTGGGGCGCGGTGTACGTCTTCACCGCGATCAAGGGCCTGCAGGTTGTCATCGACGGTCCCGTCGGCTGCGAGAACCTGCCGGTGACCTCGGTGCTGCACTACACCGATGCGCTGCCGCCGCATGAGCTGCCGATCGTCGTCACCGGCCTCGCTGAAGAGCAACTCGGTCGAGAAGGCACCGAAGGCGCGATGCGGCGCGCGCACGCCGCGCTCGACCCGGATCTGCCAAGCGTCGTCGTCACAGGTTCCATTGCCGAGATGATCGGCGGCGGCGTCACGCCCGAAGGCACGGCGATCCAGCGCTTCCTGCCACGCACGATCGACGAAGACCAGTGGCAGACCGCGAACCGCGCGATTTTCTGGCTCTGGCAGCAATACGGCCTGCGCAAAGTACCGGCGCGTGTGCGCAAGGAGGGCGAGAAGCCGCGCATCAACATCATCGGCCCAAGCTACGGCATGTTCAACGGCCCGAGCGATCTGGCCGAGATCCGCCGCCTGGTGCAAGGCATCGGCTGCGACGTCAACATGGTGTTCCCGCTCGGCTCGCACCTGATGGACGTGTCGCGCCTGGTCGAAGCCGACGTCAACATCTGTCTCTACCGCGAGTTCGGCCGCAGCCTGTGCGAAGCGCTCGACCGGCCCTACCTTCAAGCGCCGATCGGCCTGCACAGCACGACGGCCTTCCTGCGCGAACTCGGCAAATTGACGGGCCTGGATCCCGAGCCGTTCATCGAGCGCGAGAAGCACACGACGATCAAGCCGATCTGGGACTTGTGGCGCAGTGTGACGCAAGACTTCTTCGGCACGGCGAGCTTTGCTGTCGTGGCGAATGAAACCTACACGCGCGGCATCCGTCACTTCCTCGAAGACGAGCTCGGCCTGCCGTGCAAGTTTGCGATTCCGCGCAAGCCGGGTGCCAAGACCGACAACGACGCGGTGCGCAAGCTCTGCCACGAACAAGCGCCGCTGGTGATGTTCGGCTCCTACAACGAGCGCATGTACCTCGCGGAGAAGGGCAGCGCCGGCCACGGCCCGCAGCCGACCTACATCCCGGCCTCGTTCCCCGGCGCAGTGATCCGCCGCGCGACAGGCACGCCTTTCATGGGCTACGCCGGTGCCACCTACCTCGTGCAGGAGTTCTGCAACGCGCTGTTCGATGCGCTGTTCCACATCCTGCCGCTGGGCACCGAGATGGACAAGGTCGAAGCCACGCTCGCCCGCAGCAACGAAGCGCCGCTGCCGTGGGATGCCGACGCCGAATCGCTGCTCGCCGACGCGGTGCAGCGCGAGCCGGTGCTGGTGCAGATCAGCGCGGCCAAGCGGCTGCGCGATCGCGCCGAAGCCGCAGCGCGCGTAGCGGGTGCAGAACGCATCACGCGCGAGCTGATGAGCCGCATCGCAGGAATCAAGCAGGAGGCGAGGGCATGACCCAAGCCAGTCTGCAAAAGAACGTCGTGGCCTCCCGCCACGTCTGCCCATATTGCGCGGGCTGTGCGCAACAAAGGCCGCAAGGCCGATTCACGAAAAGGAGTGGTTCACATGGCTGAACGTAGAGGCTCGATCTCGGGCTTGAACGACGAAGAGGCCCAGGAATTCCACCAGTACTGGA
>JANNJX010000036.1:0-3964 GCA_031396005.1 Burkholderiales bacterium | reverse complement strand
GGGCTCCGTCTCGATAATCGATGCTAACAACGAGAGGAAGGCCATCATGCTCACAGGAAAAACAGCGCTCGTCACCGGTTCGACCAGCGGCATCGGACTCGGCATCGCCAAGGCGCTGGCCATGCATGGCGCCAACGTCGTTTTGAACGGCTTCGGCGATGTCGATGCGGCCAAGGCCGAGTTTCGCGACATCGACGCCGAGATTGGCTACCACCCGGCCGACATGAGCAAGCCCGAGCAGATCGCCGACATGATCGCGTACGCCCAACGCACGCTCGGCCATCTCGACATCCTGGTCAACAACGCCGGCATCCAGCATGTGGCGCCGGTGGAAGACTTCTCCCCCGAAAAGTGGGACGCGATCATCGCCATCAACCTGACCTCGGCCTTTCACACCACGCGCCTGGCGCTGCCGGGTATGAGGAAGAGCGGCTGGGGCCGCATCATCAACATCGCTTCGACGCACGGCCTGGTGGCCTCACCGCAGAAGAGCGCGTACGTGGCGTCCAAGCACGGCCTCATCGGCTTCACCAAGTCGATCGCGCTGGAGACAGCCACCAGCGGCGTCACCGTCAACGCGATCTGCCCGGGCTGGGTGCTGACGCCGCTGGTGCAAAAGCAGGTCGATGCACGCGCCGCTGCCGAGGGCGTTGACGACGCCGAGGCCAAGCGGCGGTTGCTGGCAGACAAGCAGCCGTCGCTGCAATTCACGACGCCTGAGCAGTTGGGCGAGTTGGCCGTTTTTCTGTGCACGCCGGCTGCGGACAACATTCGCGGTGCCGCGTTCAACGTGGACGGTGGTTGGGCCGCGCAGTAACTACTTGGTCATCTGTGCTGAGCCACTGACAGTCGCAGTCACCTCGCCCTTGCCCGCCTCCGTCGGCAGCGCTTCATCCGCCGCCGTCATCGCCTTGGCCCGCGACATCATCACCGGCACCGGCCCGCCGCCCGGCTCGTTGGTGGCGACGTTGACTTCGCGCACCGTGTAGCCGCCGTAGCCGAACTGCTGGCTCATCTGCTGAGCCTTGGCGCGCCACTCGGCGATCGCGCGCGCCGTCACCTCGGCCTCGACTTTCTCGCGCGCTTCCTTCGACAGCGTGTAGCCGACGCGGGCGATGCTCATCGTCGTGACGCGCCCGGTGAGCTGGGCGATGGCCGCGGCGTCCTTGCCCTGCACTTGCATCTCCGCCGTGCCCTGCCAGCCGACGATCGCCGGCTGGCCGGCCGCTTTCGGGTTGTTCGGATTGCCGTAGCGCGGGTAGAGCGAGAAGTTGCCCGTCTGCACTTCAGCCTGCCCGGGCTTGGCAATCTTCTTTGCTTCCGCAAGGGCCGCGTCGAGGGCCTGCTTCAGCGCCGACTGCACTGCCTGCGCATCGGCGCCGTCACGCGTGCTGCTGAAAACGACGGTCAGCACGTCCTTGGTGACTTCGACCGAGGCCGACGTGGTCAGGCTGAGCACCCCCGAAACGGGGGGCTGAACCTGCGCCGCGGCGCTGCCGGCGCCGAGTGCGGCCGACAGCGCCAACGCGGCGGCAAGCAGAGTCTGGGCTTTGACTGACATTCGAACTCCTGATTGAAAGGTGCAGTTTGTGGGGCCGGGCCCGGCCGGCCGCGGTCGTGAACTATGGAACGGCAAGACTTGTAACTTCAAGTCAGCCTCCGTTTTTGGAGCTCCCCAACTTGTAACATGCGCGGCAGTTACAAATCCCTGGAGCCACCTCGATGAACGCCCCTGCCAATGCCCGAGCCGACCGCGTCGTCGTTGTTGATGACGATGCCCGCATCCGCGACCTGTTGCGCCGCTACCTGACGCAAGAGGGTTTCGAGGTGCTGCTGGCCGAAGACGCGAAGGCGCTGAACCGCCTGCTGACGCGCGAGACGATCGATCTGATCGTGCTCGACCTGATGTTGCCCGGCGAAGACGGCCTGTCGATCTGCCGCCGCCTGCGCGCGGCCAACGACAGCACGCCGATCATCATGCTGACGGCCAAGGTCGAAGACGTGGACCGCATCGTCGGCCTCGAAGTCGGCGCCGACGACTACCTGCCCAAGCCGTTCAACCCGCGCGAGTTGCTGGCGCGCATCCACGCCGTGCTGCGCCGCCGGCCGGCGATGGAAGCGCCGGGGGCGCCGTCGAAGGAAGCGCAGACGGTGGCCTTCGGCCCGTTCGAGTTCGACCTGTCGCTGCGCCGCCTGCAAAAAGACGGCGAGCAGATTGCGCTCACCACCGGCGAGTTCTCGATGTTGAAGGCGCTGGTGCGGCATCCGCGCCAGCCGCTGTCGCGCGACAAGCTGGCGCAACTGGCGCGCGGCCGCGAGTTCGAGCCGTTCGACCGCAGTCTCGACGTGCAGATCAGCCGCCTGCGCAAGATGATCGAGCCCGATCCTTCGCAGCCGCGCTACATCCAGACGGTGTGGGGAGTTGGCTATGTGTTTGTTCCCGATGGCACGTCATGACGACCCCCGGCGCGGGCCGCTGACGTGGCCGTGCGCCGCACCCCCGAGGGGCTGACCGGGCCTTGCTTGGGAGCGGCCCGGCGCGGGCGGCCCGGAGTTGCCGCTGACAATCATTCGTGTCTCTGGCGCACACGCAAACCTTCTTTCGCGCGGCTTCATGCCCAAACCCCCAGCCCTCGGCCTCACCCACTTCTCGCGCACCTTCTTCCTGCTCGCGCTGCTGCTCGGCGCGGGCATTTTTGCGTGGGTGCAGACGCTGCGCTCGCTCGAACTCGAGCCGCGTGCGGTGCAGGCGGCGCAGCAGGTGGCGAGTCTCGTCAATCTGTCGCGCGAAGCGCTGCGCTACACCGACGGCATCAACCGCATCGCCGTCACCAAGACGATGACCGACCGCGAGTCGCTGCGCGTGTTGCCGCGCGAGCCGGGCGACCGCTGGGAGCCGTTCGAGGTCGATCGTTTCACCCGGCGCGTCGGCGCCGAGCTGCGCTCGCGGCTCGAGCCGCAGACCATCATCGCGCGCAGCGTCAACAACAACCCGGGCCTGTGGGTGGGCTTCTCGATCGAGAAAGACAGCTTCTGGCTGCAGGCCGACGTCGCCCGCGTCGTGCCGCTGACGCCGGGCACCTGGTTCGTCTGGGTCGGCATCGCGCTCGGCGCGACGCTGGTCGGCTCGATCATGATCGCGCGCCTGATCAACCAGCCGTTGCGTGAACTCAGCTTCGCAGCCAGCCGCATCCGCGAAGGCGACTTCGATTCGGTGCTCGACGAGAACACGCTGACCAGCGAGATCCGCGAGGTCAACGTCGGCTTCAACCGCATGGCGCGCGAGCTGGCCAAGGTCGAGGAAGACCGCGCGGTGATGCTGGCCGGCATCAGCCATGACCTGCGCACGCCGCTGGCGCGCCTCAGGCTCGAAGTCGAGATGAGCGTCAACGACGAAGAGGCGCAGCGCAACATGGCCCTGGACATCGATCAGTTGGACGCCATCATCGACAAGTTCATGGACTACGCGCGCCCCGGCGACGCCAAGCTGGTGCCGATCAACCTGGCCAAGCTGGTCGAAAAGGAAATCGCCACGTTCCGCGAGCCGAAGGAGATTCGCATCGCCTCGCGCTTGGCGATCGATCTGCGCGTGATGGCCGACGAGATCGAGCTCGGCCGCGTCTTCGGCAACCTGTTCGAGAACGCACGCCGCTACGGCCGCAGCATGAACACCGGCATCGCGGCGGTGAACGTGAGCTATGCGAGATCGGGGCCGTGGATCATCGTCAGCGTGCGCGACCACGGGCCGGGCGTGGCGCCGGAAAAACTGGCGCAGTTGACGACGCCGTTTTATCGCGGCGACGCGGCGCGCACGGCAGCCACGGGCGCCGGCCTGGGGCTGGCGATCGTCGAGAAGGCGATCCAGCGCATGGGCGGGCAGTTCGACATCGACAACGCGCCGGATGGCGGCCTGCTCGCGCACATCAGGTTGAAGCGGGTACCGTGAGAAGGCACACCGCACGCG
>JANNJX010000008.1:0-3042 GCA_031396005.1 Burkholderiales bacterium | reverse complement strand
CCGTACTTGCGCCAGTAGGTGTAGTCGGCGTGGCCGGGGCGGAAGGTGTCGAGCAGGTTCGCGTAGTCCTTGCTGCGCTGGTCGGTGTTCGGGATCAGCAGCGCGATCGGCGTGCCGGTGGTCAGGCCCTCGAACACGCCCGAAAGGATCTGCACCTGATCGGCTTCTTGCCGCTGCGTGACGTGGCGGCTGGTGCCAGGGCGGCGGCGGTCCAGGTCAGGCTGGATGTCGGCTTCGCTGAGCGCCATGCCCGGCGGGCAGCCGTCGATGACGCAGCCGATCGCCGGGCCGTGGCTCTCGCCGAAGTTGGTGACGCAGAAAAGGTGGCCGAGGGTGCTGCCTGACATACAGCCATTCTATTTAACGCTCGGTCGCGGCTTGGTAAGGTGGTTGGTCGGCGTCCGCGAATTGCTTGCTCGCCCTTGTGTGCTTGCAAGGTGACGGGCGGGAAGCGGAGTGGCGAAGAACAACCGTCTCGACAGGCCCGAGGGCGGTGCGGCGACCGTGCGATTTCTGGTGCTCCAGCATGAGCGGGCGCCGCGCCGCCCTCGGGCCAAGCGCTGACGCAACGACCACGGGCCTCGTGAGGCCCAATGCCTTACTGCGGCGGTGCGCCCGCAGTCGGCGGCTCGTCGCCCTCGCCCACCGGCCAGTCGCGGATGTAGGCCTTTAACATCCGGTTCTCGAAATCTTGCGAATCGACGACGGCGCGCGCCACGTCGTAGAACGAGATCACGCCCATCAGCGTCTTTTGCGTCATCACCGGCAGGTAGCGCGCGTGACGCGCCAGCATCATGCGGCGCACCTCATCGAGCTCGGTGTCGGGCGTGCAGGTCAGCGGAAAATCCTCCATCACGCTGCGCACGATCGACGTGCCGACCGAGCCGCCGTTGCGCACCACCGCCTGGATGACTTCGCGGAAGGTCAACATGCCGGCCAGCTCACCATGGCTCATGACGCAGAGCGAACCGATGTCGGACTCGGCCATGACGCGCAGCGCGTGGGCCAGCGTCTCGTCCGGCGTCACCGTGTAGAGCGTGCCGTTCTTGACGCGCAGGATGTCGCTGACTTTCATCGGGTCGGTCCTCGGGCTGGGGGTGAATTCAACATAGCACACAATGACCCGCGAACCCAATAGAGAAGGCCTCTAGCCATGCCCCCTGGCGCCTCCGACCCCGGCTTCGACACCCTCGCGCTGCACGCCGGCGCCGCACCGGACCCGACCACCGGCGCGCGCGCGCTGCCGATCCATCTGTCGACGAGTTTCGTTTTCGAGTCGAGCGATCACGCGGCATCGCTGTTCAACCTCGAACGCTCGGGGCATGTCTACAGCCGCATCAGCAACCCGACCAATGCCGTCTTCGAAGAGCGCATGGCCGCGCTCGAAGGCGGTGCGGGGTCGATCGCCACCGCCAGCGGCCAGGCGGCGCTGCATCTCGCCATCACCACGTTGGCCGGATCGGGCTCGCACGTCGTTTCCAGCTCGGCGCTGTACGGCGGCTCGCACAATCTGTTGTCCTACACGCTGTCGCGCTTCGGCATCGAGACCACCTTCGTCAAGCCGGGCGACATCGACGGCTGGCGCTGCGCGATCCGCCCCGAAACGAAACTGCTCTTTGGCGAGACGCTCGGCAACCCGGGCCTCGACGTGCTCGACATCCCGACAGTCGCCGCAATCGCGCACGACGCCGGCCTGCCGCTGCTCGTCGACTCGACCTTCACCACGCCGTGGCTGATGCGCCCGTTCGAGCACGGCGCCGATCTGATCTTCCACTCGGCGACCAAATTCCTCTGCGGCCACGGCACCGTCGTCGGCGGCGTGCTGATCGACAGCGGGCGCTTCGACTGGAGCCGCGCTACGCGCTTTCCCGAGCTGAACCAGCCTTACGCCGGCTTTCACGGCATGGTGTTCTCGGAAGAGTCCACCGACGGCGCGTTCCTCTTGCGCGCGCGCCGCGAGGGCCTGCGCGACTTCGGCGCCTGCATGAGCCCGCACACCGCGTGGCTGATGCTTCAAGGCATCGAAACGCTGCCGCTGCGCATGGCGCGGCATGTCGACAACACGCGCAAGGTCGTCGCTTTTCTGGCTGCGCAGGCGATGGTGGCGGGCGTCGGCTATCCGGAGTTGGAGAACCACCCGAGTCATGCACTCGCGCACAAGCTCCTGCCCAAAGGCTGCGGCGCCGTGTTCAGCTTCGACTTGAAAGGCTCGCGCAAACAGGGCGTGGCTTTCATCGAAGCGCTCAAGCTGTTCTCGCACCTGGCCAACGTCGGCGACTGCCGCTCGCTCGTGATTCATCCGGCCTCGACGACGCACTTCCGCATGGACGATGCGGCGCTGTCGGCCGCGGGCATCGGGCCGGGCACGATCCGCCTGTCGATCGGCCTCGAAGATGCCGACGATCTGATCGACGACTTGAAGCGCGCGCTCAAAGCGGCGGAGCGCGCGGCATGAGACTCAGCGTCCACGGCAAAGAGGTCTACGCCTACACCGGTGGCAAACCCTTCGATGTGTCGCTGCCGACGATCGCCTTCGTCCACGGCGCGCTCAACGACCACAGCGTCTGGACGCTGCTCGCACGCTGGGCCGCGCACCACGGCTTCGGCGTGCTCGCGGTCGATTTGCCCGGCCACATGCGCAGCGCCGGCCCGGCGCTGACGAGCGTCGAAGCGATGGCCGACTGGCTGCTCGCCGTGCTCGACGCGGCAGGGGTCGATCGAGCCGCCCTCGCCGGCCACAGCCTCGGCTCGCTCGTCGCCCTCGAAGCGGCGGCCCGCGCGCCCGAGCGCGCCACGCGGTTGCTGATGTTCGGCGCCACCGTGCCGATGCCGGTGTCCGACGCGCTGCTCACGGCTTCTCGCGATGCACCGCACAAAGCGATCGACATGGTGGTCAGCTACTCGTTCTCCACCCTCGCCGCCAAGCCTTCGTACCCAGGCCCCGGTGTCTGGTTGCGCGGCAGCGCCCGCGGCCTGATGCGTCAGGTTTTGGCGCACGGCGGCGACCCGCTGCTCTTTCACACCGACTTCATCGCCTGCAAC
>JANNJX010000816.1:0-2362 GCA_031396005.1 Burkholderiales bacterium | reverse complement strand
ATGAGCGGCACGATCCGCATTCGCGGCGCGCGCCAGCACAACCTCAAGAATCTCGATCTGGATATCCGCACCGGCGAGATGACGGTGGTGACGGGGCCCAGCGGCTCGGGCAAATCGAGCCTGGTCTTCGACACGCTGTATGCCGAAGGGCAGCGGCGCTATGTCGAGACGTTCTCGGCCTACGCGCGGCAATTTCTGGATCGCATGGACCGGCCTGCCGTCGATCGGGTCGATGGCGTGCCGCCCGCCATTGCGATCGACCAGACGAACCCGGTGCGCAGCTCGCGCTCGACCGTCGGCACGATGACGGAGCTGAACGACCACCTGAAGCTGCTGTATGCGCGCGCCGGGGCGTTGTTCGACCAGCAGACGGCGTTGCCGGTGCGGCATGACACGCCGGAGACCATCTATGTTGATCTGATGTGTCGCGCCGCCGCCTTCGCCGGGCCGCCCCAAGAAGGCGTGCCCCCTCGGGGGGTGGGGGGTCAACAATCCGGCGGCGATCCGCGGCTGGCGATCACGATGCCGGTGGAGTTGCCGGCATCGACGACGCCGGAACAACTCGAACAGTGGCTCGCTGCAAGCGGCTTCACGCGCGTGCACGCCGAGCGTGTGGTCGGTGACCGCAAGGTCCTCGATGTCGTCATCGACCGCTTCCGCGCCGCCAACACCGAGAAGGTGCGCATCGTCGAAGCGATCGAGCTGGCGCTGAAGCGCGGCAGCGGGCGCATCAATGTTTACGCCGGT
Organism: Burkholderiales bacterium; assembly: GCA_031396005.1. GTDB lineage: Bacteria > Pseudomonadota > Gammaproteobacteria > Burkholderiales > Burkholderiaceae_C > CADEEN01. The sequence continues at coordinate 1,615 of JANNJX010000816.1, read as the reverse complement.
GACGAAGGCGCACAAGAACTCTGGCGCTGGTCCACCGGCCTGCATTGCCCGGAGAGCGACCGGCGCTACGCCGATCCACAACCGGCGCTGTTCTCGTTCAATTCGGCCTTCGGCGCCTGCGAAACCTGCCGCGGCTTCGGCCGCGTGATCGGTGTCGATTGGGGCCTCGTCATCCCCGACGAGCGCAAGACCTTGCGCAGCGGCGTCATCAAGACGATCCAGACACCGGCGTGGAAAGAGTGCCAGGACGATCTGATGAAGTACGCCGGCGAGGCCGGCATCCCGCGCGACACGGCGTGGACGCACCTCACCGCTGCGCAACGCGATTGGGTGATCGAAGGCTCGCCGAACTGGAAGGGCAACTGGAACAAGCAGTGGTTCGGCATCCGGCGCTTCTTCGGCTATCTCGAGAGCAAAGCCTACAAGATGCACATCCGCGTGCTCTTGTCGAAGTACCGCAGCTACACGCCGTGCACGGTGTGTGGCGGCGCGCGGTTGAAGTTGGAAGCGCTGCTGTGGCGGTTGGGGTCGAAGGAGGATGCGGATGCCGTGCTGACGCCGGCGCAACGGTTCATGCCGAGCGGCGTGGGTTGGTCGCGGGAGCAGTTGGAAGCGCTGCCGGGGTTGGCGCTGCATGACCTGATGAAGTTGCCGATCCTGCGCCTGCGCGCGTTCTTCGCGCGCCAGACGGCGACCGACGATGCATTGAAACTGCTCTACGAAGAGATCAGCACGCGCCTGAAATACCTGTGCGACGTCGGCATCGGCTACCTGACGCTGGACCGCCAGTCACGCACGCTCTCCGGCGGCGAGGTGCAGCGCATCAATCTGACCACCGCGCTCGGCACCTCGCTCGTCAACACGATGTTCGTGCTCGACGAGCCTTCCATCGGCCTGCACCCGCGCGACATGAATCGCATCGTCGAAGCGATGCACCGCCTGCGCGATGCCGGCAACACGCTCGTCGTCGTCGAGCACGACCCGGCGGTGATGCTGGCGGCGGACCGGCTGATCGACATGGGCCCCGGCCCCGGGGAGCGCGGCGGGCAGATCGTCTTCGACGGCACGCCGGACGCGGTGAGTCGTGCCGACACGCTGACCGGCGCCTATCTCGGCGGCAGGAAACATGTCCACAGCGGCATCAAGCGCTTCGTCACCGAGGCCACGCCGAAGCTGGTGCTTGAAGGTGCGCGCGAGCACAACCTGAAGGGCGCGACGATCGAGTTCCCGCTGCAACGCCTGGTCGCGGTGACGGGCGTGTCGGGTTCCGGCAAGAGCACGCTGATGCAGGACGTGCTCTACCCTGCACTGGCACGCGCCTTCGGCAAAGCAACCGAGACGCCCGGCGCACACGAACGCCTGCTCGGCGCCGATTGGCTGTCGGACGCTGTCTTCGTCGATCAGAGCCCGATCGGCAAGACCGCGCGCTCGAACCCGGCGAGTTATGTCGGCGCCTTCGATGCGATGCGCGCGCTGTTCGCCGACGCAGCGCTCGCCCGTGAGCGCGGCTACAGCGCCAGCATGTTCAGTTTCAACGCGGGAGACGGCCGCTGCGCGACCTGCGGCGGCTCGGGCTTCGAGCATGTGGAGATGCAGTTCCTCTCCGACGTGTACC
>JANNJX010000803.1:0-2751 GCA_031396005.1 Burkholderiales bacterium | reverse complement strand
TGCGGGCCGCCCGCGCCGGGCCGCTCCCAAGCCAGGCCCGCTAGCCCAGCGACGTGAAACGGCGCGTTTAGCGCCTTGGGGCGCGGCGCACAGGCCGCAAAGCGGCTGGCGCCGGGGGTCGTCAATCAGTCGGCCAACACGAATGTGACTTTCAGGATCACCTTGTAGCCCGACACCTTGCCCTTCTCGACCATCACCTCCTGGTCCTTGACCCAGGCGCCCTTGACGTTCTTCAGCGTCTTGTTGGCGCGCGCCACGCCCAGGGCGACGGCGTCTTCGAAACTCTTCTTGCTGACGCTGGAAATTTCGGTGATGCGAGCGACGGTCATGTCAGGACTCCTGTGCGTGTTGTAGGGCTCGGCAGTGTGCCGCCGCGCTGCATCGCACTCAAGCGGAATTACGGTCGCTGACGCACCGAGCCGCTGCCGGCGATGCGGCTGCCGGTGATCGTCGCCGCGCCGGCGTACTCGATGTCGCCCGAGCCGGCGATCGACACGGCGAGAGTCTTGTCGGCGCGCACGCTGGCGTCGCCCGAGCCGGCGATCGAGACGGTGACGTCGTCGGCCGCCAGCTCGCGCGCATGCACGTCGCCCGAGCCGGCGATCGACACGCTGAGCTTGCCGGCCTTGCCGCTGGCCTGCACGTCGCCGGAGCCGGTGATGGTCAGCCGCAGTTGCTCGGTGGCCAGGCCACGCAGCCGGGCGTCGGACGAGCCCGAGATCGACAGCGTCAGCGTCAGCGTCTGCAACGGCTCGACCACGATGTCGCCCGAGCCCGACGAGGCCAGCGCCGTCAGGCGGAGCACATCAACCGTGACCACGGTCTTGACGCGCGGGCGGATATTTTCGCCGCGCCGCCACTGCACGACCAGCGTGCGCGCCTCGCCGCTGCCCTGCACCGCCGTCTGCAGCAGGGGCAGCAGGTTGTCGTCGGCCGTGACCTGCACCGCTTCGCGCGCGCCCTGGCGCACGACGAGATCCATGTCGCCGCGCAACGAGATCGCGCTGAAGCCGCTGGTCTCGCGGCTTTCCGTGGCGGCTTTGCCGGAACCGTTGGTCGCGGCCTGGGCCCCCGCCAACGGCAGCAACAGCACGACGACGGCGAACAGGGCGCAGCGGTGGGCCGAGGCAGGCATCGTGGTGTCCTTCGAGACGTGGCTTCGAAGGCGCCAGCATGCAGGGCCGAGCGCCGGCGCGTCTATCCCATGCGACCGACTGCGACAGCGCGCGACCAGATGCCGCGGGTCAGGAGTCGATCTTCTTCGGCTTGGCCGGCTTGGCCTTGTTGGCGGGCTCTTGCGCAGCGGCGGCCGGCGCATCGGCCTTGGCCGAGGTCTCCGCCACCGCTGGCGCGGCTTGCGGCGCCACGGCCTCGACCTTGTTGTCGCGCATGTAGTCGTTCATCTCGCGCCAGCCGGCGAAGACGGCCGCCTTGTCGGCGCGCTTGTTGAGCGCGAAGCAGTCTTCGATGGCGCGTGCCGCGTGGCGGCACGCGCCGCCGACGGCCTTGCCCTCGGCCTCTTTGCGTGCGGCCAGCGCCTCGGCCGACTCACCGCCGAACAAGTCGCAGCCGGCCGTCGACAACGACAGCAAGGCGAGCCCGACAATGAGGAAGAAGCGGCGCAACATGGCTGGGTTATCGGCCACGCCAGAGCGGGCTTTAGCCGCGCCGCGCGGCGAGAAAAGCGGCCACCGGCTGGCGCCGTCCACCTGGCCGCTGCACCTCCAGCAGATCGAGCGCGGCGCCGTCGCCGCAGGCCACCGTGAAGCGCTGCCCGTCTGGTTTCGTGCCGCCGGGTGAGCCGCCGGAGCCGCTCGTCACCTGCGCCCGCCAGACCTTCAGCGGCTCGCCTTCGAATTCGAAGTGGCAGCCGGGCTGCGGATCGAAGGCGCGGATGCGGCGCTCGATCTGCTGCGCCGGCTGCTGCCAATCGATGCGCGCTTCAGCCTTGTCGATCTTGTGGGCGTAGGTCACGCCGGCGTCGGCTTGTTTGCACGGCGCGAGACCGCCGCGCGCCGCCGCTTCGAGCGCTTGCACGATCAGCCGCCCGCCGAGCGCGGCCAGCTCGTCGTGCAAGCTCGCCGTGGTGTCGTCGGCGGCGATCGGCAGCGCCTGGGCCAGCAGCGTGTCGCCGGTGTCGAGGCCGGCGTCCATTTGCATGATGGTGATGCCGGTCTGTGCATCACCGGCTTCGATCGCGCGATGGATCGGCGCCGCGCCGCGCCAGCGCGGCAGCAGCGAGGCGTGGATGTTGATGCAGCCCAGCCCCGGCAGCGCCAGCACCCAGGCCGGCAGGATGAGGCCGTAAGCGGCAACGACTAGCACGTCGGCACGCGCTGCTTCGAGCGCCGCACGTGCAGCAGCGGCGTCTTCGGCAAACTTGCCGTCGCGCCTCAAGCTGCGCGGCTGCACGACGGCGATCCGCTGCTGCTCGGCCACCTGCTTGACCGCCGAGGCTTGCAGCTTCAAGCCGCGGCCCGCCGGCCGGTCAGGCTGCGTCAGCACCAGCGGCACGGGCAAGCGCGCTGCGATCAGCGCCTGCAAGGCAACGGCCGCGAACTCCGGCGTGCCCGCAAACGCCACGCGAAGCGTCACAACGGCCGGCCGTGCGCTGCCTGCTGCCCCTGTTCTTCGCGCGACTTCTTCAGCATCTTGGTCTTGATGCGGTCGCGCTTCAACGGGCTCAGGTACTCGACGAAGACCTTGCCCAGCAGGTGGTCCATCTCGTGCTGCACGCAGACCGCCTCCAGG
>JANNJX010000798.1:0-3947 GCA_031396005.1 Burkholderiales bacterium | reverse complement strand
GTCGCACTGACGCTGGCCTTTGTCGCCTTGGCCGCCAGCAGCGCCGCCTGGGCCGACCCGCCGGGACGCGTCGGCCGCATCGCCGACACCGACGGCAACGTCTGGCTGTTCGACGACGAGCAGGGCGAGTGGGTGCAGGCCCGCCGCAACCACCCGGTGACCGAAGGCGACCGCATTTCTGCCGAGCAGGGCGGCCGTGCCGAAGTGCAGATCGGCGCGGCCACGCTGCGCCTGGACGGCGGTACCGATGTCGAGTTCACGCAGTTGGACGATGCCCGTGTGCGCGCGCGCGTGCACGGCGGCAGCGTGGCGCTGCGCGTGCGCAGCAGCGAATCTGCGCGCGAGTTCGCGCTCGTCACCAGCGAGGGCCGGTACGAGCCGCTGCGGCCGGGTCACTACCGCGTCGACGTGCGCGAGCAGAGCAGCCTCGGCGAAACGCTGGCCGGCGCGATGCGCTTCGAGTCCAGCGACAGCGTGCTCGACCTGAACGACGGCCAGCGCGCCGAATTCTGGCAGGAGCGCGGCGTGACGAATTACGCCTGGGCCGCGCAGAGCAATGACCGCTTCGGCGACTGGGTGGCGCGCCAAGACCGCGACGACACCCGCGATCGCAACCGTTATGTCTCCAGCGAGATGACCGGCGCCGAAGATCTCGACCGTCACGGACGCTGGGACCGCCACCCCGAGTACGGCGCGGTCTGGTACCCGACGGTCGTGGTCGCGGGCTGGGCGCCGTACCGCCACGGCCAGTGGGTGCATTCGCGCCGCTACGGCTGGACCTGGGTCGACGATGCGCCGTGGGGCTTTGCGCCGTTCCACTATGGGCGCTGGGTTCACCACGGTGGCCACTGGGGCTGGGCACCCGGCCAGTACGTGGCGCGGCCGGTGTATGCGCCGGCACTGGTGGCCTGGTTCGGCGGGCCGCGCGTCAGCGTCGGCATCAACATCGGCGGCCCGGCCGTCGGTTGGGTGCCACTGTCACCGCGCGAGATCTATTACCCGTCGTACCAAGTCACCAATGTCTACGTGCGCAACATCAACCATACGCATGGCCGCTGGCACGGGCCGAACCCGCGCTACGAGCGCACCGTACCGACGGGCCCGATCATGTACACCAACCAGGGTGTGGCCGGCGGCGTGACGGTTGTGCCGCAGAACGTGATGCAGTCGCGCCAGCCGATCGGCAACCGCGTCGTCGTGCCGGTGGACAACCGCACCGTCGCCGGCTGGCAAGGCGCCGCCGCGCGCACCGCGCAGGGTGGGGCGGGCAATGCGTTCGTGCCGCCGGCCCCGCCGGTGACGCGCGTCGTCGCCGCACCGGGCGGCGCCGTGCCGGCCGCACCGGGCGCCGTGCGGCCTGCGCCGTGGGGCGGCGCGGCAGCACGCGCCGGCGGGGCAACGCAAGCTGACGATGGACGAGCCAACCGCGGAGGCGAACGTTTGCCGTCGGGCAATGCGCGCAACGGTGGCGGCAATGGAGGCAATGGCGGTAGGGCCGGTGACGTCATCGGCCGCGGTGTCGTCGCGCCGCCGGCGGCGGCGCCATCGCCGAACGTGGTGCGGCCACTGCCGCCGTCGGCAGCGCCGCAAGGTCAGCCGCAGATCGTGCAGCAGCCGGTGCCGGCACAGCGCGACAGCGTGCCGATGCGCCAGCGTGATCCGCGCGACCAGCGCGCCGAGCGTGACGACCGTGGCGGTGAGCGCCGTGTCATCGCACCGGTGGTCGTGCCGCGCGCAGTGCAGCCCCAGGCGCCCGTGGTGCAGCCACCGCCGCAAGTGCAGCGGCCGGTGGCGCCGCCGCCGGTGGTGACGCAGCCGCCGCCACGGCCGCAACAGCCGCAACAGCCGCAAGGCAACCCGGGTCAGGCGCAGGAGCGCGAACGCGAGCGCGTGCAAGACCGTGCGCAAGATCGCAACAACGAGCGCAACGACGACCGCCGCGGCGAAGGCCCGCGCCGCATGCGCGATCAGCAAACGCGCTGAACTTACGGCTTGCTGCTGCCGCGAACCAGCGGCAGCAACACCGGCCAGACATTGGCCAGCATGATCGACTGCGCCGCCTGGTTCGGGTGGATGCGGTCGGCCTGGAACATCTTTGCTTCGCTGTCGGCAATGTCGGCCACGCCCTTGAGCAGAAACGGCACCAGCGCCGCGCCCTCGCTCTTGGCCACCACGGCGAACATCGACGCAAAGTCTTCGGCGTACTTGCGGCCGTAGTTGGGCGGCATCTGCATCCCGGCGATCAGCACGCGCGCGCCGGCGGCCTTGGACGCACGCGCCATCGCCGCCAGGTTGTCCTGCGTCATCGGCAACGGCAGGCCGCGCAGCGCGTCGTTGCCGCCGAGTTCGAGCAGCACGTGCGTCGGCTTGTGCTGCGCCAGCAGCGCCGGCAGGCGTGAGCGACCGCCGGAGGTGGTGTCGCCGCTGATGCTGGCGTTGACAACGCGGGCGCTGACCTTCTCGCGCGCCAGACGTTGTTCGAGCAGCGCCACCCAGCCCGTGCCGCGCGCCAGACCGTACTCGGCCGAAAGGCTGTCGCCGACGACGAGGATCAGTGGCGTCGCGCTCTGTCCTACTGCGACAGTGGGCAACACGGCCGACGCCGCGGCCATCAAACCGATGCGGCTACAGTCCGCCAGCCATGCCCTGCGGGTCTTCACAACAACATCACTCATGAGTTCGTCGCCACCTCTGATCGAAGTCGAACATGTCACCAAACAAGTCAGCGATTCGACCGGCACGCTGACCATACTCGACGACATCCACTTCTCGCTGCCGGTGCGCGAGTCGGTGGCCATCGTCGGCGCCTCCGGCTCGGGCAAGAGCACGCTGCTGTCGATCATCGCCGGCCTGGACGTGCCGACCTCCGGCACGGTACGTCTGGCCGGCAAGGATCTTTTCAAGCTGAACGAAGACGATCGCGCCGCGGTGCGCGCCAAACGCCTGGGTTTCGTCTTCCAGAGTTTCCAGTTGCTGGCCAATCTGAACGCGGTCGAGAACGTGATGCTGCCGCTTGAGCTGCTCGGCAAACGCGATGCCCGCGCCACCGCCCAGGAGATGCTGCAACGCGTCGGCTTGGGCGAGCGGTTGACGCATTACCCCAAGGTGCTGTCCGGCGGCGAGCAGCAGCGTGTGGCGCTGGCACGCGCCTTCGTCGTCAAGCCGGCCGTGTTGCTGGCCGACGAGCCCACCGGCAGCCTCGATTTCGCCACCGGCGAGCGCGTGATGGAGCTGATGTTCGACATGAACCGCGAGGCCGGCACGACGCTGGTGCTGGTGACGCACGACCGCGGCATCGCCGAGCGCTGCAAGCGGCAGATTCGCATCGAGGCGGGGAAGGTCGCGGTCGAATGAGTTGGTTGAAGGCGGCGGTGGACTATCTGCCGTGCTGGCTCGAGCACCAGATGCGCATCACCGAGCAGCCGGGCTGTGCGATGGCCGTCACGCACAAGGGCAAGCTGGTGGTGCAAGCCGCATTCGGTCATGCAGATCTGACGCGCGGCATCGCGCTGACGCCACGCCATCGCTTCCGGGTCGCCTCGCACTCGAAGACCTTCACCGCGGCCGCGCTGATGAAGCTGCGCGAGCAGCGCAAGTTGCAGCTCGACGATCCTGTGGGCAAGCATGTCGGCGGGCTGCGCACGGATGTCGGCGCGCTGACGCTGGCACAACTGGCGAGCCACAGCGCCGGACTGGTGCGGGACGGAAGCGACGCGACGCAGTGGTCGCTGCAACGCGCGTTCCTGAACGAGAAAGCGCTGCGCGACGATCTGGCGCAGCCGCCGACGCTCGATGCCAACACGCGCTTCAAGTACTCGAACCACGGTTACGGCTTGCTCGGTCTGGCCATCGAGCAGATCAGCGGCGAGCCGTATGTCGATTGGGTCGCGCGCGAGATCGTCGCTGCCGCGGGCTTGGAAGAAACATCGCCCGACGTGCAGGCGCTG
>JANNJX010000257.1:0-20138 GCA_031396005.1 Burkholderiales bacterium | reverse complement strand
CACCGTGGCTGTCGGCCCCAGCCCGCGCCAAGTCTCGATCAGCGGCGACGGTGCGCGCGTGCTCGTCTCGCGCTTCATCACACCCGCGCTGCGCGGCGAAGGCACGGCTGCCGTGCAGACCGACGGGCGTGGCGGTGAGGTGGTGATCGTCAATGCAGCAACGCTCGCAGTGCAGGCCACGACCGTGCTGCAGCACAGCGACAAGCCCGACAACACGCTGCAGGGCCGCGGCGTGCCCAACTACCTCGGCGCAGCGGTGATCGCGCCCGACGGCGCTTCGGCCTGGGTGCCATCGAAGCAGGACAACATCAAGCGCGGCACGCTGCGCGACGGCAGCAACCTCGACTTCCAGAACACGGTGCGCGCGATCAGCTCGCGCATCGATCTGGCGTCGCTGGCCGAAGACCACGCCGCGCGCGTCGATCACGACAACTCGAGCGTCGCCAGCGCCGCCGCGTTCCACCCGAGCGGCGCCTATCTATACGTCGCGCTGGAGACGAGCCGCCAGGTCGCGGTGCTCGACCCGGTGGACAAGCGCGAGGTCATGCGTTTCGACGCCGGCCGCGCGCCGCAGGGCCTGGCCGTGTCGGCCGACGGACTGCGCCTGTACGTCAGCAACTTCATGGACCGCAGCGTCACCGTGCACGACCTGACGCGCCTGGTGTTGTTCGGCGAGTTCAGCGTGCCGGCGCCGCTGACGCTGGCTTCCGTGGCCAGCGAGCGGTTGACGGCGCAGGTGCTGCAAGGCAAACGCCTGTTCTACGACGCACGCGACCCGCGCCTGGCGCGCGACGGCTACATGAGCTGCGCCACCTGCCACCGCGACGGCGGCAGCGACGGCCGCACCTGGGACCTCACCGGGCTCGGCGAAGGCCTGCGCAACACGGTGTCGTTGCGCGGCCGCGGCGGCGCCGGCGCGACGAACGGCCCGCTGCACTGGAGCGGCAACTTCGACGAGGTGCAGGACTTCGAAGGCCAGATTCGTGCCCTCGCGCAGGGCACCGGCCTGATGAGCGATGCGCAGTTCAATACCGGCACGCGCAGCCTGCCGCTGGGCAATCCGAAGGCCGGCGTCAGCGCCGACCTCGACGCGCTGGCGGGATATGTCTCGTCGCTGTCCGCCTTCGAGCCGAGCCCGCGCCGCCACGCTGACGGCACGCTGACGGCCGACGCAGCGGCGGGGCGCAGCGTCTTCGCCGCGCAGTGCGCCACCTGCCACGCCGGCAGCGCCTTCACCAACAGCCTGCTCGGCAGCCTGCGCAACGTCGGCACGATCAAGCCGTCGAGCGGCATGCGCCTGGGCGCGGCGCTGACGGGCCTCGACACGCCGACCTTGCGCGACGCGTGGCAGACCGCGCCGTACCTGCACGACGGCTCCGCAGCGACACTCGCCGACGCGATCATGGCGCACAACACCGTGACGCTGAACGCAACGCAACTGGCGCAGGTGGCCGCCTTCGTCGCCCAGATCGGAAGTGAGGAACCCGCAGTGACCTCCAGCGCCAACGGCGGCCTGGTCGGCAACTACTTCAACAACCTGACGCTTGCCGGCACGCCGGCGCTCGTGCGCACCGAGGCCGTCAACTTCGATTGGGGCAGCGGCTCGCCGGGCGCGGGCATCGGCGTCAACAATTTCTCGGTGCGATGGACCGGCAGCGTGCTGGCAACCACGAGCGGCAGCCACCGCTTGCGCACCCGCAGCGACGACGGCGTGCGGTTGTGGGTCGACAACGTGCAGGTGATCAACAACTGGACCGACCACTCGCCGACCAACAACACCTCGGGCGTTATCAACTTCGTCGCCGGGCAACGCTACAGCATTCGCCTCGAATACTACGAGCGCGGCGGCGGCGCGGTGATGCAGATGCTGTGGCTGCGCCCGGGCGCCAGCAGCTACGTCGCCGTGCCCGCCGCGTCGCTGTATGCGGCGCCGCCGTGATCGCATGACGATGGGGCGCTGGAGCGTGTTGGCGTTGCTGGTGTTGGCGACTTCGGCGTCGGTGAACGGCAGCACCGGCGCGACGCGCGGCCGGCAGTTGTTCGACGGTGAACTCGCGCTGGCCGCACGCATCGTCGGCCAGGACTTTGCGTTGCCCGCGCAAGCCAGCCGCTGCGTCAACTGCCACGACCCGGCGAGCGCCGGCGCAGCCTCGTCGGCCGTCGGCGCACAGCGCATCGGACCGTCGTTGACCGCGGCCACGCTCACCGACCTCGTGCGCCGCCGCGGCGGCCCGCCGTCGCGCTACGACGCCGCTTCGCTGTGCAGGTTGCTGCGCAGCGGTGTCGATCCGGCGCATGTCATCATCTTGCGCACGATGCCGCGCTACGAGATCACCGACGCCGATTGCCGCACGCTGTGGTCGCACCTGACCGAGCCTGCGAGCCGTTGATGACGCTGCGACGACGCCACGCCCTTGCGCTGCTGACAGCGCTCGCCGCACCGCTGGCGATTGCGCAGACCGCAGCGCCCACGGCAACCGCGCACGAGCCCTTCGGCCCGCTGCGCCCGCCGCGGCCGTCACCGAAGCTGACACTTGTCGGTGACGACGGCAAACGCTTCGAGTTGACGCAGCGCCTGCGCGACCGCACCACCGCGCTGCAACTGATGTTCACCGGCTGCAGCGCCACCTGCCCGATCCAGGGCGCGCTGTTCGGCGCGCTGGCGCCGCTGCTCGCCGGCCAGCGCGAGATGCAGTTGCTGTCGGTCAGCATCGACCCGCTGGGTGACAGCCCGCAGGCCGTGCGCGCCTGGCGTGACCGCTTCGGCGCGCACGCCCACTGGCAAGGCGCGGTGCCGCGCGTCGAAGACGTCGATCGCCTGCTCGACTTCGTTCGCGGCCGCGCCGCCGGCGCCGATCGGCACACGGCGCAGGTCTATTTGTTCGACCGCCATGCGCGTCTGGCCTACCGCACGGCCGACATGCCGCCGGCACGCTTCGTCGCCGACACGATGCGCGAGCTCTCTCGCATGGCTTGAGCGTTTGCCGGGCTGTGGCATGGTCGGTGCTTCAAGCACTTCAGGCCAGCAATGATCTTTCGCCGTCGCCCTCCCGCCATTTCACTTGCGCTGCAAGGTGGCGGCGCGCATGGCGCGTTCACCTGGGGCGTGGTCGACGCGCTGCTCGAACGCGGCCTGACGGTGGCCGCGGCCAGCGGTGCCAGCGCCGGGGCGATGAATGCCGTCGCGCTGGCGCACGGCCTGACGCAGGGTGGCGCCGACGGCGCACGTGCGGCGCTGCACACCTTCTGGCAGGCGATCGCCGAGCGCGTGCCGCCGCTGTTTCATCTGCCGGGCGACCCGCCGCAGTTGGCGCCGATGGGCCACGCCATGCTCGCCTGGTCGCGCTGGTTCGCGCCGTCGCAGTTGAATCCGCTGAACCTGAACCCGCTGCGCGACGTGCTCGCTGCGCAGATCGATTTCGAGCGCCTGCGCACCACGCGCGGCATGGCGCTGTTCATCTCGGCGACCGAAGTGGCCCGCGGCCGGCTGCGTCTGGTGCGACGCGGCGCTGTCACGCTCGATGCCGTGCTCGCCTCGGCCTGCCTGCCGCAGGTGGCGCACCCGGTGATGATCGACGGCCAGCCGCATTGGGACGGCGCCTTCAGCGCCAACCCGGCGCTGTGGCCGCTGGTGCGCGAGGTCGCAGCCGACGATCTGATGCTGGTCACGCTCAGTCCGCTCGGCGAACGTGCGCAACCATCGAGCGCCGACGACATCGCCGAGCGCGTGCGCGACATCGCCTTTACCGCGCCGTTCCTGCGCGAAGCACGGTGGCTGGCTGAAATCCACCGCGATGCACTGCAACGGCCGTGGCCACGCTTCGGCGCCGACCGTCGCCTGGCCCGTTTGCGTTGGCACCTGATCGACGCCGACGACACGCTGGCCAGACTGCACAGCCACACGCGCCTGGTGCCCGACTGGGCCTTCATCCAACGCCTGCGCGATGCCGGCCGCGAGCGCGTGGCGCGCTGGTTCGAAGACAGTGGCTCAACGCTGGGCGCGCGATCGAGTGTCGATCCGCTGGGTGTGTTCGGCGAGTGAGCCGGCTGACATGCGGGCGTTTGTTTGGGCACGAGCAAGGCTTGGGGGAGAGGGAACGGCAAGGCGCGGGCATCGAGCCCGCGGCGTTGCGCCCCTTCACAACATCGGCGAAGCCTCTTCCACGCGATCGAGCACGAACCGGAATCAGTCGAGCAACGAGAACAGCGTGATCGGGCTGGTGTCGGTGTAGCGGCTGCGCGAACGCTTGCGCGCGGTGCGCGCGCGGTTGTAGTTGACGAACCAGCCGGCAAAGTCAGGCCCCGGCATCGGCCGGGAGATCCAGTAGCCCTGCGCCTCGTCGCAGCCGAGTTCGCGCAGCACCTGCGCCTGCTCCGCCGTCTCGACGCCTTCGGCGACGACGCACATCTTCATGTTGCGGCCGAGCGCAATCACGGCACTGCAGATCGCCGTGTCTTCTTCGTTGTCGGGTAGCGACTGCACGAACGAGCGGTCGATCTTCAGCGTGTCGATGGCGAAGCGGCGGATGTAGGACAGCGACGAGTGGCCGGTGCCGAAATCGTCGATCGCCATGCGCACGCCCAGCCGGCGGAAGCTCTCCAGCATCGAGCGCGTGGCGTCGTTGTCTTCCATCAGCAGCGACTCGGTGAGCTCGATCTCGAGGCGATGCGGGTCGATGCCGTTCTGGCGCAGCGAGTCCTCGATCATCGACGCCAGATAGAGGTGACGGAACTGACGCGCCGACAGGTTGACCGCCAGACGCAGCGCCGGCAGGCCCAGGCGGTCCCAGGCGGCGAGCTGTTCGCAGGCAGCGCGGATCACCCAGGCGCCGACGGGCAGGATCAAGCCGGTGTCTTCGAGCACGCTGACAAAACGGTCCGGCGGAATCAGGCCGTGGCCCGGACGGTGCCAGCGCAACAGCGCTTCGACGCCGTTGATCTTGCCCGAGCGCAGGTCGCTCTTCGGCTGGAAGTGCAGCACGAACTCGTCGCGCTCGATGGCGCGGCGCAGCGCGCCTTCGAGCGAGACGCGCGCCGTCACCGCCGCCGACAGGTCTTCGCTGAAGAAGCTGTACGTGGCGCGGCCGTGCGACTTGCTGCGGTACATGGCCATGTCGGTGTGGCGGATCAACGTGTCGAGGTCGACGTCGTCGATCGGGTACATCGAGATGCCGATGCTGGCCGTGACCACGAGTTCTTCCTCGCCCACCTGGAACGGCTCGCCGAGCGCTTCGAGCACGCGGCTGGCCACATGCGCCGCGTCTTCGGCGCCGTTGATGTTCTCGACGATCAGCGTGAACTCGTCGCCGCCCAGGCGCGACAGCGTGTGCGGCATGCCACCGTCGCGGGCCACCGAATCGACCGCGCGCAGGCACTCGGTCAGCGTCTTGCCGACGTGCTGCAGCAAGCGGTCGCCGGCCTCGTGGCCGAGTTCGTCGTTGACCTGCTTGAAGCGGTCGAGGTCGAGGAACATCAACGCCATCGGCCGGCCGTTGCGCTTCGCACGCGCCATCGCTTGCGTGAGGCGGTCGCGGAACAGCGAGCGATTGGGCAGGCCGGTCAGGCTGTCGTAGTTGGCGAGCTGCTTCAGCCGCTCCTGCGTGTCGGCACGCTCGCTCGCGTCGCGCATGCGCACCAGCACGCGCGGGCCGTCGCTGCCGTTGTACTCGGTCAAATGCAGATCGACCGAGCGGCCCGGCGCGCCGCGGCTGCGCGTCGTCGCTGCGCCGGTGTGCAGCGAAAAACGTTCACCGCGGCCCTGCTCGAAGAGCGCCGAGACGTGGCCGCCCTCGAAAGCTCGGGGCTCGTCGCCGAGCAGGTGGGCGGCCGCCGGGTTGCACGACAGCACCTTGCCGTCGGCGCCACAGACCAGGAAGCCGTCGCTGGCGCGATCGAACAAGGCTTCGAGTAGCGGATCGGGTTTCGATTCGAACCAGCGGCCGAACATCCAGCGCGAGCGCGAGCGGGCGCCTTTGGAATCGACGAAGGCTGATCGGTCGGTCACGCCTGAAGCCACGAGGGGCTGTGTTCGGAGGTGACAGATTATCGAGAGCGCACCTGCGCCAAACGACAGCGCCGCCCTGCCAAATGCGCACTGCAGCACGAACCGCGGCGCTTTCTCGGCCGCGTAGAATCTTGCACCGGGCCCAAATTCTGGCGCTCGGTGGGTGTGCCGGGTTGCCAGGTCAAGCGCTCTTCTTCAACGACGGAGCCGGCCATGGAAATCTTCGACTACGACAACATTCTGCTGCTGCCGCGCAGGTGCCGCGTCGACAGCCGCAGCGAATGCGACACCAGCACGCAGTTCGGCGCGCAACGCTTCGTCATGCCGGTGGTACCGTCGAACATGAAGACGGTGGTCGACGAGCCGATCGTCGAAGCGCTGGCGCGCAGCGGCCACTTCTACGTCATGCACCGCTTCGACCTCGACAACGTGGCCTTCGCGCGCCGCATGCGAGACAAGAAGCTCTTCGTCTCGATCAGCCTGGGCGTCAAGGTGGCCGATACGGCCACGGTGGATCGCCTGGCCGCCGACGGCATCGGCGCCGACTACATCACCATCGACATCGCCCACGGTCACGCCGAGAGCGTGCGCAAGATGATCGAGCACATCAAGGCCAAGCTGCCGCAAGCCTTCGTCATCGCCGGCAACGTGGCCACGCCCGAGGCGGTGATCGACCTCGAGAACTGGGGCGCCGACGCGACCAAGGTCGGCGTCGGGCCGGGCAAGGTCTGCATCACCAAGCTGAAGACCGGCTTCGGCACCGGCGGCTGGCAGTTGTCTGCGTTGAAGTGGTGTGCACGCGTGGCGACGAAACCGATCGTCGCCGACGGCGGCATCCGCCACCACGGCGACATCGCCAAGAGCGTGCGCTTCGGCGCGACGATGGTGATGATCGGCTCGCTGTTCGCCGGCCACGAAGAGAGCCCGGGGCAGACGGTCGAGGTCGATGGCAAGCGCTACAAGGAGTACTACGGCAGCGCGTCGGACTTCAACAAGGGCGAGTACAAACACGTCGAAGGCAAGCGCATCCTGGAGCCGATCAAGGGTCGCCTGGCCGACACGCTGCGCGAGATGCGCGAAGACGTGCAGAGCTCGATCAGCTACGCCGGCGGCACGCAGCTGATGGATTTGAAGAAGGTCAACTACGTCGTGCTCGGCGGCGAGAACGCCGGCGAGCACCTGTTCATGTAGTTGCCGTTCAGCGCGCCGACATGCCGCTCTTCTCGCCGCCGTCGGCGCCGTTGTAGCGCTTGCGCGCCGCGCCGGCACGTGATGCAGGCGATTCGCGCGTCAGCGCCACCGGGCAGGCACCGTTGTCCACATGCGCGGCCGCGGCCACGAGCAGCGGATCGGACAGGTCGCCGATCGGCCGCGACAAGTCTTCGGCCACCGCGCAGGTCGGCGCCAGGCCGTCGAAGTAGCGGCCTTCGTTGCGCGCGTTGACGCCCTCGAAGTTGACGATGCTGTAGGTCGTGCCCCAGCCGTCGTCGTCCGGCAGGAAGCCCACCGGCTTGCCGCAAGTGATGTCGCCGATGGCCACCACCTCGACACCGACGCCGCGCAGGCCGTTGATGACCTGCTCGCTCGCCGAGCAGGTGCGCTCGCCCATCAACACATAGACCCTCGGGAAACCGGCCCATGCGCCGGGGTTGCTGAAGGCGAAGGTCTGGTTGTTGCCGCTTTGCTTGTCGTTGTAGAGAAGCTGCGCGTAAACCTTGCCGTTGTGCGGGCTGCCCGAGGCATACGAAGCCACGGTGCCGCCCATCGACACCAGGCCGCCGCCGTTGTAGCGCAGGTCGAGCACGAGTTCGTCGATGCCCTGGTTCTTGAAGCTGGTCATCGTCGTGCCCAGCGGCGAGCCGACTTGGCTGATCATGTCCTTGATGAAGACGTAGCCGATGCGGCGTCCGCCCTGGCTGAACACGCGTTGGCCCGACTGGACCGGCGTCAGATCGAACTCGGCCGCGCGCAGCACGACCACGACGGGGGCACCAGCGCCGCGTCGCACGTCCAGGCGCAAGTCGACGCCGGCTGCGTTCGGCGTCAGCGCGCTGAAATCATCGGCGGCGATCAACGTCGCCACCGGAGTGTTGTTGATCGCCACGATCTCGTCGCCGCGCTGTAGGCCACCGGCCAGCGCGACTGACTGTGCCGCCGGAGACAGCGGCTCGATGTAGCGCACGAACAGCTGCGTCGAGCCTTGCGCCACCGCCTCCAGGCCGTTGACCGCGACGCCGTAGCCGAGGGTTTGGCCGTCGCCGAAAAAGCGGTTGAAGCTCTCGGTGCTTTGAAATCCGCTGTAGCGATCGGGCGGCCACACCGCACCGCCGCTACCGGGGATCGCATCGCCGCCGTCGTACAGCAAGGCGTCGAAGTACGACTCGACCGTGCCGAAGCCCACGGGCGACGGGTTGGGACTGAGCTGGTACCAGAGGTAGTTCTGATTGAAGTAGCAACGCAGCCAGTCCTGGCGGTCGGCGACGCCGCCGCTGGCCGCAGACGACGGGCAGCCGCCGCTGTTGCCGTCGTCGTCGCCCCCGCCGCCGCAGGCCGACAGCAGGACGGGCACGGCGCACAGCGCGGCACGCAGGAATCGGGGCATCGGCATGGGACAGTCTCCTTGGTGTTGCGAGCGGCGGCCACAGGGCCGCCACCTACAATGAATGCAACCCCTTGGACCCGTGTTGCGTTGACAAGAGTATCTGTTTGCGCCGCCGAGGCATCGCGTTTTCGCACCGCCAACATGTCAACAGAACTTGCAAAGTCGTTCGAGCCCGCCGCGATCGAAGCGAAATGGGCGCCGCGTTGGGAAGCCAGCGGCGCGTCGGTGCCGACGCTCGATGCGAGCAAGCCGTCGTTCTCGATCCAGCTGCCGCCGCCCAACGTCACCGGCACGCTGCACATGGGCCACGGCTTCAACCACACGATCATGGACGCGCTCGCGCGCATGCACCGCATGAGCGGCTTCAACACGTTGTGGCTGCCGGGCACCGACCACGCGGGCATCGCCACGCAGATCGTCGTCGAGCGGCAGTTGCAGGAGCAAGGCTTGTCGCGTCACGACATCGGGCGCGAAGAATTCATCAAGCGCGTCTGGGCTTGGAAGGAGACGTCGGGCAACGTCATCACCGGCCAGATGCGGCGCATCGGCGACACGGTGGACTGGGGCCGCGAGTACTTTACGATGGACGCCACGCAGTCGGCGGTCGTCAACGAGACCTTCGTGCGGCTGTACGAAGAAGGTTTGATCTACCGCGGCAAGCGTCTGGTGAGCTGGGACCCGGTGCTGATGTCGGCGGTGTCGGATCTCGAAGTCGAGAGCGAAGAGGAAGAAGGTTTTCTCTGGCACATCCGCTACCCGCTCGAAGACGGCTCGGGCTCACTGGTGGTGGCCACTACGCGGCCGGAGACGATACTCGGCGACACGGCGCTGATGGTGCATCCGGAGGACGAGCGCTATGCGGCGCTGGTCGGCAAACGCGTCACGCTGCCACTGTGCGATCGAACGATTCCGGTGATCGCCGACGCCTATGTCGACCGCGAGTTCGGCACCGGCGTCGTCAAGGTCACACCGGCGCACGACACGAACGACTACGCGGTCGGCCAGCGCCACGGCCTGCCGATGATCGGCGTGCTGACACTCGACGCCAAGATCAACGACAACGCGCCGCCCGCGTACCATGGCCTCGATCGCTTCGTTGCGCGCAAGAAGGTCGTCGCCGACCTCGACGCGCTGGGCCTGCTCGTCGAGACGAAGAAGCACAAGCTGATGGTGCCGCGCTGCGCGCGCACCGGCCAGGTCATCGAGCCGATGCTGACCGACCAGTGGTTCATGGCGATGACCCAACCCGGCCGCGATGGCGAATCGCTGGCCGGCCGCGCGATCAAGCTGGTGGACAGCGGCGAGCTGCGCTTCGTGCCAGACAACTGGGTCAACACCTGGAACCAGTGGATGAAGAACATCCAGGACTGGTGCATCTCGCGCCAGTTGTGGTGGGGCCACCAGATTCCAGCGTGGTACGACGAACAGGGCAACGTGATCGTCGCGCGCAGCGAGGCCGAAGCGCAAGCGAAGGCGCCGGGCAAGACACTGACGCGCGACCCCGACGTGCTTGACACCTGGTACTCGGCGGCGCAGTTCCCCTTCTCCACCGTTGGCTGGCCGAACAAGACCGTCGAGCAAGACCTCTTTTTGCCGAGCACGGTGCTCGTCACCGGCTTCGACATCATCTTCTTCTGGGTGGCGCGCATGATCATGATGACTGCGCACTTCACCGGCAAGCCGGCGTTCAGGCACGTGTACATCCACGGCCTGATCCACGACTCGCACGGCAAGAAGATGAGCAAGAGCGAAGGCAACGTGCTCGACCCGGTCGATCTGATCGAGGGCGTCGATCGGGACACGCTGATCAAGAAAAGCACGACCGGCCTGCGCAAGCCCGAGACGGCGCCGAAGGTTGCGGCGCGCGTGAAGAAAGAGTTTCCGGACGGCATCCCCGCCTACGGCGCCGACGCCTTGCGTTTGACGATGGCCTCGTATGCGAGCCTGGGCCGCACCATCGCCTTCGACACCAAACGCTGCGAGGGCTACCGCAACTTCTGCAACAAGCTCTGGAACGCGACGCGCTTCGTGCTGATGAATTGCGAGGGTCAGGACTGCGGCTTGAAGGAGCACACCAAGGTCGAGTGCGAGCCGGGCGCGCCGTTTCACGGCTACATGAAGTTCTCGCCAGCGGACCGCTGGATCACCGGCGAGTTGCAGCGCGTCGAGGCCGCCGTCGCGCAGGGCTTTGCCGACTACCGGCTCGATCTCGTCAACACTGCTGCGTACGAGTTTATCTGGAACGAATACTGCGACTGGTACCTCGAAATCGCCAAGGTGCAGATCTCGAACGGAACCGAGGCGCAGCAGCGCGCGACACGCCGCACGCTGATCCGCACGCTGGAGACGGTGCTGCGATTGCTGCACCCGCTGGCGCCGTTCATCACCGCCGAGTTGTGGGACAAGGTCGCGCCTGTCGCCGGGCGCGCGTCGGCCAACGCGGCCGGCGTGATGGTTGCGCCCTACCCCGTCGCGCAAGTGGGGCGCATCGACGCCAAGGCCGATGCGTGGATGGCGCAACTCAAGGCCGTCGTCGGCGCCTGCCGCAATCTGCGCAGCGAGATGGGCTTGTCGCCGGCCGACAAGGCGCCGTTGCTGGCCATTGGCGACGAGGTGTTCATCGACGCCGCGGCGCCGCTGCTGAGGGCGCTGGCCAAGCTCAGAGACGTTCAGCGCTTTGCCGACGAAGCGGCGTTTGCCCAAGCCACCTCGTCATTGCCGGTGGCATTGTGCGGCGAGCTTCGCGTCGCGTTGCACGTGCAGATCGACGTCGCTGCCGAGGCAGCCCGCCTGGCCAAGGAGATCGCGCGCCTGCAGGGCGAGATCGTCAAAGCCGAAGCCAAGTTGAGCAACGAAAGCTTCGTTGCCCGCGCGCCGGCCGCCGTGGTCGATCAGGAAAAGTCGCGCCTAGCCGAGTTCACTCAGGCTTTGGGTCGTCTTCGAGATCAAGCGGCACGTCTGGTGCCGTCGGTCTGAAATCGCTGCGCTGCGGCGTGCTCTCCGCCGACAGCAGCTCGTCGATACGCCGCGCCACCGCCCACGCGGCGCGCACGCGCGACTCGCGCGTGGTGGCAGCCACGCGCGGCGTGATCTGCAGCGTGTCAATCTCGGCCAGCGGCCTGCCCGGATCGAGCGCGCCCGGCTCCAGGCTGTCGAACCACGCCGCGGCCATGCGGCCGGTGCCGAGCACCTCGGCCAGCGCCGCCTGGTCGAACAAACTCGAGTGGGCAACGTTGATCAGAACCTGGTTCGGTTTGCAATGCGGCAGGAAGCGTTCGCCGATCAGACCCTGGTAGCGAGAGAAGTAGGTCAGTTGCACGCACACGCCGTCGCTTTGCTCCATCAGCTCGCGCAGCGCCACCGGCTCGACGCGCCAGCGCGTCCAAACGTTGTCCGACGCATGCACCGCCGGGTCGTAGCCGATGACGCGCGAGCCAAAGGCCGACAGCAGTTGCGCTAGCGAGCGCGCGGCCGGCACCATGCCGACGAGGCCGATCGTCGCGCCACCCAACTCACGGCCGACGAGCAACCCGTCCGGGCTGAGCACCGGCACGCGGCGCAGCATCTGCAACAGCCCGCCAACCATGAACTCGGCTTCGGCCACGGCGCTCGCGGTCACGCTGCGTACCACCTCCACGCCGGCGCGGCCGCAGGCATCGAGATCGATGTTCTCAGAGCCCGCCGACAAGCGTCCGACGGCGCGCAGCATCGGCGCGTAGTGCAACGCTTGCGCATCGAGCGCCACGGACGGCGGGATGACGAGCGCGCGCACGTTGAACAACGCTTGGCGCAGGGCGCGCGCATCGCGCGCCAGCTCCGGCGCATAGCGCACGGCGTGGCGCTCGCCGAGCCACTGCATGACCTCCGGCTCCAGCGGTTCAACGATCAGTACGTCCATCCATGCCCCGGGCAAACTGCACAGCGATCCGGTTTGGAACGCGTGCCAGAATCTGCCCGACTCCCCCTGTTGATTGTAAGAAAATGCACATCCGCAAAGCGATCTTCCCCGTGGCAGGACTCGGCACCCGATTCCTGCCGGCCACCAAAGCACAGCCGAAAGAAATGTTGCCGGTGGTCGACAAACCGCTGATTCAGTACGCGGTTGAAGAAGCCTACGCCGCCGGTGTCAGAGAGATGATCTTCGTCACAGGCCGCCACAAGCGCCCGATTGAGGATCACTTTGACATGACGTTCGAGCTCGAAGTAGCCCTTGAACAAGCGGGTAAGGACGAACTACTGCACGTCGTGCGCACCGTCAAGCCCGATGACATGGACTGCATTTACGTTCGCCAGGCACAGGCGCTCGGCCTCGGCCATGCGGTGTTGTGCGGCCAGAAGCTGATCGGCAACGAACCCTTCGCGGTCTTGCTGGCCGATGATCTGATGGTGGGCACGCCGCCCGTGCTGGCGCAGATGGTCGAGCAGTTCAACGAGTGGCGCGCGTCGATCCTGGCGGTGCAGGAAGTGCCGGCCGAGCACACGCAGCGCTACGGCATCGTCGCCGGCACGCAGGTCAACGACCGCCTGGTCAATGTCGAGCGCATCGTCGAAAAACCGAAGCCTGCCGACGCCCCCTCACGTCTGGGGGTGGCCGGGCGCTACATCCTGACGCCGGGCGTCTTCCACGAGATCGCCGCCCAGAAACGCGGCGTCGGCGGTGAGATCCAGCTCACCGATGGCATTGCCGGCCTGCTGCGCCGCGAGAAGGTGTTTGCGTACCGCTACGACGGCCAGCGCTACGACTGCGGCAGCAAGGAAGGTTTCCTGCAGGCCAACGTCGAGTTGGCGCTGAGCCACCCGCAACTCGGTGCGGGCTTCCGTGAATACCTGAAAGCGCTGCCGCTGTAGCAGCCACTGCCCGCCGGGCTACCTGCGGCGCAGGTAGTGCACGAACTCTTTCTCGCCTGTGACCTGATCGACCAGCTCGTTGCCGGTCTGTCGGGCAAAGGCCTGGAAGTCGCGTACTGAGCCCGGGTCGGTGGCGACGATCTTCAGCACCTCGCCGGAGAGCATGTCCGTCAGGGCTTTCTTGGCCTTCAAGATCGGCAGCGGGCAGTTGAGGCCGCGGGCGTCGAGTTCTTTTTGCGCGAGTGTCATGGCCAGATTCTAGGCGCGTCGCGCCATGTCGATGAACTGGGGTTCGTGCCCCTGGGCACGCAGCCAGTCGGCGAGCGCGTAGCCGGTGCCGGCCGGCCAGCAGCGCACGTCGGCCGGTGCGAACAGCTTGTATTCGGCCAGCTCGGGTGAGAGCACGATCTCGCCGCGTGCTTGCGCGTGGTAGGCAATGATGACCTGGTTCATGCGCTGAAAATCGTAGACGCCGATCAGCGACAGCGCATCGACCGTGAGGGCGGTTTCTTCGGTGACCTCTCGCGCCACACCCTCCTGCGGCGTCTCGCCCGCCTCCATGAAGCCGGTGATCAGCGCAAACATGCGGTGCGTCCACGCCGCGTTGCGCGCCAGCAGGATTTGCCCCCCTCGATCGATGCATTCGACGACTGCCGCCAGCACAGGCGTCGGGTTGTTCCAGTGCGTGAAGTCGCAGGCCGTGCAGCGAAGTCGCGTCTTCGGGCCGCCGTCTTCCATTTGCTCGATAGGCGCCAGCGCTGTCGCACATTGCGGGCAGAACGTGAAGCTCACGCTGGAAAAACGCCGGTAGACAGATAACGGTCACCACGGTCGCAGACGATGAAGACGATCGTCGCGTTGTCGAGTTTGTCGGCGAGCTTCAATGCCGCGAAGCAGGCGCCTGCCGCCGAGATGCCGGCAAACAATCCTTCCTCGCGCGCCAGGCGGCGTGCCATGTCTTCTGCTTCGGCTTGGCTCACCAGCACGATCTCGTCGACATGCGTCGCATCGTAGATCTTCGGCAAGTACGCCTCGGGCCATTTGCGGATGCCCGGGATGCGCGAGCCTTCGGCCGGCTGCGCGCCGACGATGCGCACCGCCGGGCTCTGTGCCTTCAGGTAGCGCGAGACGCCGGTGATGGTGCCGGTGGTGCCCATCGCGCTGACGAAATGCGTGATCTGCCCTGCGGTGTCGCGCCAGATTTCGGGCCCGGTGGTGTCGAAGTGCGATTGCGGGTTGTCGGCGTTGGCGAACTGATCGAGCACGCGGCCCTTGCCGTCGGACTGCATCTGCAACGCCAGGTCGCGCGCGTACTCCATGCCGCCGGATTTGGGCGTCAGCACGAGCTCTGCGCCGAAGGCCTTCATCGTCTGCGCGCGCTCGATCGACAAGTCCTCCGGCATGATCAAAACCATCTTGTAGCCGCGGATCGCCGCAGCCATCGCCAGCGCGATGCCGGTGTTGCCCGAAGTCGCTTCGATCAGCACGTCGCCCGGTGCGATCTCGCCGCGCGTTTCCGCACGCACGATCATGCTGATCGCCGGACGGTCCTTCACCGACCCCGCGGGGTTGTTGCCTTCGAGCTTGCCGAGGAAGACGTTGCCGCGCTGCACGTTCGCCGCGCCCGGCAAGCGTTGCAGCCGTATGAGCGGCGTGTTGCCGATCGCGTCTTCCAAGGTCTTGTACGTAGGCATCTTCGTATTGTCTCAGCGCTGTCAAACCTTGTTGGACCGCGTGTGATAATCGCGCCCCGTTGCGCATGCGCACCGCACCCAACTTGCCCCGGTGGCGGAATCGGTAGACGCAGTGGATTCAAAATCCACCGCCTAAACAGCGTGCCGGTTCGAGTCCGGCCCGGGGCACCAACCAAATCCCCTATGCCGCCGCTGCCTCCGGTCACCAAAGCGTTCATGCTGATCTGCACGGCGGTGTTCTGCGCGCAGTTGCTGTTCGGCCGCTGGCTCGAAACGCTGTTTGCGCTGTGGCCGATCGCCAGCGGCAATTTCATGCCGTGGCAGGTGCTGTCGTACGCCTTCCTGCACGGCGACATCGGCCACCTGTTCTTCAACATGCTCGGCCTGTGGATGTTCGGCGGCGAGCTGGAGCGGCTGTGGGGGCAGAAACGCTTCATCCATTTCCTGCTTGCCGGCGCGCTGTCCGCCGCCGCCGTGCAGATCGTCTGGACAATGGCGATCGGCTCCAACGTGCCGACCGTCGGCGCCTCGGGCGCGCTCTTCGCACTGCTGCTGGCGTTCGGCATGCTGTTCCCGAACCGCATCATCATGCCGCTGTTCCCGCCGATCCCGATGAAGGCCAAGATCTTCGTCGCCGTCTTCGGCGCGCTCGAACTGGTGCTCGGCTTCCTCGGCGGCGGTGGTGTGGCGCACTTCGCACACCTCGGCGGCATGCTCGGCGGATTTCTGATCATCCGTTTCTGGCGCGGCCAATCCCCCTTCGGCAAGCGCTGACCCTTTCGGTGCGCCGTTGCAGCGCGCGCGCGATTGGCGCATCCTCTGTCCACAAGGGGGTGCGCCATGAAGTCCTGGATGCTGTCGCTGCTGGCGTGGTGGCTTTCTGGCGTGGCGCTGGCCGCTGCGCCGGGCGATCTGGAAGCGCAATCGAAGGCGCTCGAACGCGCCACCAACGCCGTCGTCGGCGTACAGACATTGGCCGTTGCGGATGCGCGCTCCAACAGCACGCTTGGCCGCGTGCGCCAGGGCTCTGGTGTCGTCATCTCCCCCGACGGCTTGGTGCTGACGATCGGCTACCTGATCCTCGAAGCCGACCAGGTGCAGCTTGTGCTCGACGGCGGCCGCAACCTGCCGGCGCGGGTCGTCGGCTACGACCTCGCCACCGGCTTCGGCCTGCTGCAGCCGCTGGCGCCGCTGAACATTGCGCACGTGCCGCTCGGCACGTCGCGCCGCGTCACGCCCGAAGACAACCTGCTCGTCGTCAGCGGCCAACCGTCGGGCCAGCTCAGCGCAGCGCGTTTGGTCTCGCGCCGCGTCTTCGCCGGCTACTGGGAGTACCGCATCGACGACGCGCTGTTCACGTCGCCGCCGCGCATCGACCACAGCGGCGCGGCGCTGTTCAACCCGAAGGGCGAGTTGGTGGGCATCGGCTCGCTGCTGGTCAACAACGCGCTCGGCAGCGAGGGGCCGGCACTTCCGGGCAACATGTTCGTGCCGGTCGACCTGCTGCAGCCGATCCTCGGCGAGTTGCGCAGCAAGGGCGCGTCGGCCGCCAGCCAGCGCGCGTGGCTCGGCATCAACGGTGTCGAGCAAGGCGGTCTGGTGCGCGTGGCGCGGGTCAGCGAAGACAGCCCGGCCGAGGCGGCCGGCGTGAAGATCGGCGACCGCATCACCTCGATCGACGGCCATGCCGTGGGCACGCTCGATGCGCTGTGGACGAAGTTGTGGAGCGGCGCCGCCGAGCGTGATGTCAGCCTCGAAGTGGAGCGCGGCGAATCACGGCAGACGCTCAACGTGCGCACCGTCGATCGCAACCGCCAGCTCAAGCGCGCAACGGGGATTTAGAACCGGCCCACGCCGCCGACGGCGGGGGATAGCGCCAGCGCACGCGCAGCGCGCGGGGCAGCCGCGGGTTGTCCAGCCGCCGAGATTCGCTCATGAAGCTCCACTGCACTGCCGACACCGCGGCGCGCAGCGCCTCGCGCGACAGGCGCGGCGCACGCGGCAGGCCGAAAGCATCGGCGACGCCGTCGAAATGCGCGCCCATCTTCAACGCGCTGTCGTCGCTGGCGTGATAGACGCGCTGCGGCGCGGCGCGGAACAGCGCGGCGACGCAGATGCGCGCCAGATCGTCGGCGTGGATGTGATTCGTGTACACGTCGTCGGCGTCGGCGAGCAGCGGCGCGCTGCGCTGCACGCGCTCACGCGGGTCGCCACCGTCGCGATCGAGTGCGTAGATCCCGGGAATGCGCAACACGCTGGCGTTGACGCCGAAGGCGCGGCCGTGGTGGCGCACCCGCGCCTCGGCATCGACGCGGCGCTGTGCGCGCGGCGTCGCCGGGCGCACGCCGCGGGTTTCGTCGATGCGCGCACCGCCGGCATCGCCGTAGACGCCGCTGGTGCTCGCATAGACGATGTGGCGCACGCGCGTGCTGCGTGCCAGCGCGCGCAGCAGCGCCGCGGTGCGCGGGTCGGTGCGGCCTTGCGCCGGCGGTGGCGCGAGGTGCAGCACCCAGTCGGCGAGTGATGCCAGCCGCCCGAGCGAGGCCGCGTTTTCGAGGTCGCCGAAGAGCGGCAGCGCGCCGGCCGCGCGCAGTTCATCGACGCGCTGCGCGCTCGATGTCAGCGCCACAACGCGCATGCGCCCACGCAGCAATCGCAAAACGCGCAAGCCAACGTCGCCACAGCCGACGATCAACAGGGTTGGCCGGCGCTGAGCGGAGCAAGGCAGGGTCATCGGGGACAATCGAGCATCGATTCGCAGTGTAGAGAGCGCCCAGACCGTCATGACCTTCAAAGTCACCGTCCAGCCCGCCGGCCTCGTCTTCGACGTCGCACGCGACGAGCCGATGCTCACCGCCGCCATCCGCGCCGGCATCGGCATGCCCTACGGCTGCCGCGACGGCGCCTGCGGCTCGTGCAAGAGCCGACTCGTCGAAGGCCGCGTCATCCACGGCGCGCACCAGCTGCGAACACTGTCGGTGGCCGACGAAGAACAGGGCTGGATCCTGCCCTGCTGCGCGACGCCGCAGACCGATTGCGTCGTGCAGGCACGCACGGTGGCCGGCGCCGGTGAATTTCCAGTGCAGAAGATGCCGGCACGCGTGGCTTCGCTGACGCGGCCGGCGCCGGACGTGGCGATCATGAGGCTGCAACTGCCGGCCAACGTAGCGTTGAAGTACCGCGCCGGCCAGTACGTCGAGTTCATCCTGCGCGACGGCTCTCGGCGCAGCTACTCGATGGCCAATGCACCCGAGCACCTCGGCGAGCCGCCGCAGATCGAATTGCACCTGCGCCGCATGCCGGGCGGCAAGTTCACCGACCATGTCTTCAGCGCGATGAAGGAAAAAGAAATCCTGCGCGTCGAGGGCCCGCTCGGCAGCTTCTTCCTGCGCGATGACAACAGCAAGCCGATCGTGCTGCTGGCCTCCGGCACCGGCTTTGCGCCGATCAAGGCCATCATCGAGCACATGCGCGCCAAGGCGATCGCACGCGACGCCGTGCTGTACTGGGGCTGTCGCACCAAGGCCGATCTGTACCTGCACGATTGGGCGCTGCAAGCCGCGGCCGAGATGCCGAACCTGCGCTACATCCCGGTGCTGTCGGAAGCCAAACCCGAAGACGCCTGGAGCGGCCGCAGCGGCCTGGTTCATCAGGCGGTGATGGCCGACCTGCCCGATCTGTCGGGTCACGAGGTCTACGCCTGCGGCGCGCCGATCATGGTCGAGTCGGCGCAGCGCGAATTTGTCGCCGCTTGTGGATTGCCGGCCGAGGCGTTCTACGCCGACAGCTTCACCTCTGAGAAGGACAAGCACGGGGCAGCCACCTGAGCCCACAGGCGCGCGCGTCCACCCCCAATTTCGCGCATGACACGGACGATGCCCCGCCCCAGAATCGTGGGCGCATCTGCAAATCCACTGGAGGCCCGTCATGCATACCAAGTCCGCCGTGAGCGCTGTCGTCTTTGCTTTGGGCGCAGCCGGCGCCTCGGCGCTCACTCGGTGAAGGCGGCTCGGCCGCGCAAGGCGGCGCCGGGCCGGGCGGTGCGCAGAACGCCAACGTGCAGCTCGAGAAGTGCGAAGCGCCCAAGGGCACGCTAGCCGTGGTCGAGCCGCAGAGCCACATCCTGGCCGGTCTGTCGCGCTACGGTCTGAACTCGCCGGTGGGTCTGATCCGCATGATGATCCAGCAGTCGAACTGCTTCCAGGTCGTCGAGCGCGGCGTCGGCATGCAGAACATGATGCAGGAGCGCGCGCTGGCCGCCGGCGGACAGATGCAGTCCGACCAGAACATCGGCAAGGGCCAGATGGTCGCGGCCGACTTCATCGTCACGCCGAGCGTGGTCTTCAGCGAGAACAACGCCGGTGGCATGGGCGGCGCGGTCGGTGGCCTGCTCGGCCGCTTCGGCGGCGCCGGCGCCGTGGTCGGCGCGGTGGCCGGCGGCCTGAAGTTCAAGGAAGCGCAGACCAGCATGCTGATGGCCGACACACGTTCGGGCATCCAGATCGCGGCGGCAGAAGGCAGCGCCAAGCAGACCGACTGGGGCCTGGGCGGCACCATCTTCGGCGGCGGCGGCGGTGCGGCGTTCGGCGCCTACACCAACACCAACGAGGGCAAGGTAATCACCGCGTCCTACCTCGACAACTGGAACAACATCGTCCGTTCGATCCGCAACAACCCGAGCCTGATTCAGGCCAAAGCGGGCCAGGCCTCGCAGGCCAACGCCGCCGGCAGCGTGGTCGCCAACGCCGCCAATGCCGGCGACGTGATGGTGGCCAAGATCGCCGGCGCCCAGGTCCTGCGCGGCCCGGCCGACGGCTCGGGGCTGCTGATGGCCTTGTCGCGCACCGATGAAGTGCTTTACCTCGGGGAAGAGAGAAACGGCTTCGTCAAGGTCACGTCACCGAAGGGCGACGGTTGGGTCAAGAAGCTGCTGCTGAAGAAGCCCTGAGCCTAGCGGTGCTTGAAGGCGGCCTTTCGCTTGGCGACGAAG